>JBAXFC010000021.1:0-17480 GCA_037140135.1 Chloroflexota bacterium | reverse complement strand
CGTCATGGCTGGGCGGGCTGGCGCTGGTTGGCGCGTTGCTGGTTGCGGGTGCGGTCGCGTGGACGGTGGCGGGCCCCGGGCCGCAGCCAGGCCCGACGCCCGGTCCGTCAGCCTCGGCATCGGTCGCTGCGGTGTCCCCGTCGGCATCGGCGTCGGCGTCGGCACGTGCGACGGATCCGCCGACGGATCCGCCGACGGATCCGCCGACGGATCCGCCCGTGCTGGGCTCGTGGTCCGTCGAGTACCGCGGCGGGGACGCCGGCGGTGGGCTCACGGTCTCCGTCGAGGATCAGACCGGGACCGTGACCAACGCGGTCCAGGGGCAGTTTCCAGGCGACATGGGGTCGATGGCCTTCCGCGAGGGTGTCGTGCAGGGCTCCGATGCCCGAACCCTGGTCGCCTACTGGTGGGGCGGGATGTGCGACCAGCGGGCCCGCCTCACGCTCGAGGCGAACGGAACCACGCTCCGGCTCCACCTCCCGCCGCCCGGGACGCCGTGCCGGCTGGCCGCCGTCGGCCGCGCCATCGAGCTGTGGTTCCGGGACCCGACCGAAGCATCGTCGATCTCCCTGACGATCACGCGGGACGTCATCGCGACCTCCGACGTCCATGCCCAGTCCACGGCGTGGTTCGGGACCGACGAGGGGTTTGTCGGGGGAACCACCGACTACGGCGAGGCCGTCGTGCTCCACACGCGCAACGGCGGCAGCAGCTGGGCGGTCGAGGGGCTGGGCATCGGTGATGTCTCCGCGCTCGTGGTGGCGTCGGGGACCGGCGGGCGGGTGTGGGCGATCACCACGTGTGACTCCTGCTGGTACGCGCTCCTGCAGTCCGACGGCTCGGGTACCTGGACCGAGATGGATGGTCAGGCGCCCGAGGCGATCTCCTTCCTCGACGCCGGGACCGGGGTGGGGCTGTTCCCCGATCCCCGTCTCACCGATGACGGTGGTTTGACGTGGACGCCGGTGGCCACGCAGGTGACCTGCCCGTCGCGCGCGCCGGTTGCGGCGTCCATCGCCCGTCTCCGCCCCTCGACGATCGTCATCCTGTGCCAGTGGTGGCTGGGGAGCGGCAATGAGCGCAAGGTCCTGCTCCGCTCCACCGACGACGGCGCGCATTGGGGTGCCCCCGAGCCGCTGGCGATGGGCGGAGAGCAGGCGACCATGGGGATCGCGCCGGACGGGACGGGCTACCTCGCGAGCAGGAAGGCGCCGATGCAGCTCACAACCGACGGGGGCTTGACCTGGACCGAGGCCGCCGCCGCGCCGCCGCTCGTCGGTGGATTCGTGGTGGCCGCGGCCGCGCTCGAGGGCGGCACCGTCATGGTCCTCGTCGGTGATGACACAAGCGTGCAGCAGCTCTTCCGGGTGGAGGACGGCGGCGCGACGTGGACGAGCGTCGCGAGCTTCCAGGTGCCCTGCTGCGGCGGCTGATCCGCAGCTGCGCTTCTACCCGCCCAGGCCCGCCGTCTCGTGGACGGCCACGCCCTCGATGAACGTGCCCACCACGTGGGTCTCGCCGATCGGCCCCTCGGCGGGGTCGAACAGGTCGCGGTCCAGGACGGCGAGGTCCGCCAGCCGCCCCACGCCCAGCCAGCCCGCCTCATCGAGGTGGCTGGCGTACGCGGAGCCGGCGGTGGCCGCCGCCAGGATGTCGGCGAGCTCGAGCGCCTCGTGGGGGAGGAACGGCTCGCCGGTCCGGTTGTCCGGGCTGATGCGGGTGACCGCGACCTCCATCTGGAGGAACGGATCGGGCGTCGAGACGCTCCAGTCCGAGCCCATGACGAGCGTCGCGCCGTTCGCACGCAGCGAGCGGAAGGGGTACTGGCGTGCGGAGACCGTCGGGCCCAGCACCGGCAGCGTGAGCTCGGTCATCTGGTCCTCGAGAACCGCCCACAGCGGCTGGGCGTTGGGCAGTGCGCCGAGCTTCCGGAACCGGGCGAAGTCGTCCGGATGGACGACCTGGATGTGGGCGAGGTGGGGACGGGTGTCGGACCAGCCGTTGGTCCGGCGGGCCGCCTCGACGGCATCGAGCGCCTGGCGGACGGCGCGGTCGCCCAGGGCGTGGAAGTGGGGCTGCAGGCCGAGGGCGTCGATGCGGACGACGGCTTCCTTGAGGACCTGCGGGTCGATGAAGTCGATGCCCCGATTGGCGGTCTGGTGACCGTGGCCGTCGTAGTAGGGCTCGGTCACCGATGCCGTCTGGTTCTCGATGATGCCGTCGCACATGAGCTTGACACTGGTGGCCGCAAACCTGCCGATCACGCCCTTGGCGCGCCGCTCCACGAAGTCGTCGATCTGCTCCAGACCCTGGTCGCGCTCCCACCACATCGCCCCCACGACGCGCGCGGTCAGCTCGCCGGATGCCGCGAGGAGCTTGTAGCCCTCCTCGGTCTCAGGGGTGACCCAGGCGTCCTGCCAGTTGGTGATGCCCAGGCCGTGGAGGTAGCGCTGGCTCTCCAGGATGGCGCGGCGCGTCGTGGCCTCGTCCGCGGGCGGGATCAGGCGCCGGACGACCTCCATGGCGCCCTCGTGCAGGGTGCCGAGCGGCTCGCCGTCCTCGTCCCGGGCGATGCGGCCGTCCGCGGGGTCCGGCGTGTCGCGGCTGATGCCGGCGATCTCGAGGGCCTTCGTGTTGACCCACGCGTCGTGGCCGTCGCGGTTGGGCAGGAAGATCGGGCGGTCCGAGCAGATCCGGTCGAGATCCTCGCGGCGCGGGAGGCCGCCTGGGAAGTCGGCCAGGTTCCAGCCACCGCCGTCGATCCACTCGACATCGGGATTGGCCTGCACGTAGGCGGCGACGATCGCGAGGTACTCGCCGAGGCCGCGGGCGTCGTGGAGATCGCACCCGAGGCGGGCGAGGCCGCCCATCGGCGGATGGCAGTGGGCGTCGCCGAAGCCCGGCGTGACCGTGCGGCCGCGGAGCTCGATGACGCGCGTCCGGGGTCCGATGGTGGCGTTGATCGCCGGGTCGCCGCCGATGGCGGTGATGCGGCCGTCCCTGACGGCGAGGGCTTGGGCCCACGTGCGGGCGGCGTCGGCGGTGAAGATCCGTCCCCCGCGCAGGACGAGGTCGGCGTGCGTCTCGGTCGTCATGGCGCGGAGGATGACAGGGTGCGGCCGCAGCGGGCGGGGTGTCTCGCGGATCGCGTCGCGGGCACCCGGTGTCTCGCGGATCGCGTCGCGGGCACCCGGTGTCTCGCGGATCGGGCCGGGGAACCCGTGCGCACCGGATCGCGCCCTGGCGCGCCCGCCAACTCGCCCATGTGTCAGCTCGACACAACTGGAGCGTGGCATTCCGACCAGACGGGCGATTCGGGGCAGGAGCCACGCTGCAGGGGTGGCGCCCTGACACAGGGGCGAGTTGCCTACCCTCGGACGAGACGCCGGGCGGCGTCCGCGTAGTCGGCGTACGGAGGCGTGCGGTGGCCGGCGCCGAGGAGTGGGGCCCGAAGCCATCGAGCGCCGCGGGTCGCCGGGTCGGCCAAGGCGAATGTCCAGCCGGTTGGGGCCGGTCGCGCCGGGTCGATGAGCCAGTCAAGCGTTGCGACGGCGGGCGACGGGAAGGCGCGCGCGATGACATCCCTGTTCGTCCGCAGGCGCTCGCCAACCACGTCCGTGTCCAGGGCGACGACGATGACGGCGAGCTGGACCGGATCCCAGCCGAGGCGCCGGGCAGCGAACGGCGCCTCACGTTCGTAGAAGGCGAGGGAGCGCTGCAGCCCGCCCATGTCGGGCAGCTCGGTCTTGGTCTCCTGGACAACGAGCGACCTGTCTGCCCGCCGGTACGCAAGGAGATCGATCCAGCCGCGCGGCGCGTCCCTGCCGATGAGGACCTCGCTCGCAGTCTCAAAGTCGAGCCGCTCGTACCGGCGGACCGAGAACCCGTTCACCACCGCGTGCACGGCATCCGCCTGGCGGCGACGATCCGAGAGATGGCGCAGGTTCGCGTCGAGCGACACCCGGATCCCGAGAGCCGTGAGCACCCGGAGCGCGACTGCGAGGTCGAGTCGCCCGCTCTGGTCGGTCTCGATCCGCCAGATCGTCGCCTGCGAGGTCTCGGCCCGCTTCGCGAGCTCCTCCTGGGTCCACCCGGCCAGCGTGCGGCTCGAGCGCACGAGACCCGCGAGCCACGGGCCAAGGCGGTCTCGATCGAGGTCGATGGAGGTATCAGCCATGGGCACAGTTCTACGCTGCCGCGCTCACCTGCGGCTTATCAGGTCAGGGCCTTCGCCAGCTGCGAAACCCGGCTGTGGGTCAGGCGTGGACCACTGGAGCGTGGCATTCCGTCGAAGCGAGCGATTCGGGGCAGGTGCCACGCTCCAGTTGGTGCGATTTGACACATACGCGAGTCAAGGGCGCCGGCGGGCGAGGCACGGCGCCAGGGCGCGGGTTGCGAGGCCGCGCCGGGCGCGGTCGGCGGAACGGCTACGCTCCGCGCATGACGTCTGTGACCCTGCTCCACGCCGGCTATGCCCACGATCGGGTGGGCTCCTCCATCGTGCTCGTCCGCGATGCGGATGCGCTCATCGTCGTGGACCCCGGGATGGTGGCCAGGCGGTCGCTGATCCTCGACCCGCTCCGCGACCTGGGCGTCGTGCCCGAGGCCGTGACCCACGTGTTCCTCAGTCATCACCACCCGGACCACACGGTCAACATCGCGCTCTTCCCCAACGCGGAGGTGGTGGACTTCTGGGCCCGCTACAAGGACGACCTCTGGCTCGACCACGACGGCGACGGCTACCGGCTCTCACCGAAGTCCCAGCTCTGGGTCACGCCCGGCCACACCGAGGAGGACGCGACGCTCCTGGTGGAAGCCGACGATGCGGTCTACGCGATGACGCACCTCTGGTGGCGCGAGGACCGGACGCCGGAGATCGACCCTCTCGGTGCGGACCAGGCCCAGATCGAGCAGGGGCGGGCCCGCGTGCTGGCCGCGGCCGACATCGTCATTCCCGGCCACGGCGGCGCGTTCCGCGTCACCCGCTAGGCCTGGGAGGTCCGGCGCTCAGGCCCGGGTCGCGAGGATGTTCAGCCGCACGTAGTCGATCGCGGGTTCCGGGAGCGCGGCCGCCACCGCGTCCACGAAGGCGGCGCGCTCCTCGTCCGGCAGGCGCTCCGTGTGCGCGCCGAGCACGACCGTCGCGAGGTACTCGCGCAGCGGCGCACCCGCCTCGAGTGGCGTGGGCTCCGCGTTGAGCCACGTCTCGATCGCCGTGAACCCCGCGCGAGCCAGGCGCACCGCCGTGTCCACCGGGGAGGCGAAGGTCCACGGCCCCTCCCACGTCCATCCCAGGTCCGCGATCGCGCGGCGCACGGAGGCGATGTTCCCCTCGCCGCCGCACTGGGCCACGAGGCGGCCCCCCGGCCGGAGCACGGCGGCGAGCCCCGCGAAGAGCGCGTCGTGATCGCGCACCCAGTGGAAGGTCGCCGTGGACAGCACGGCGTCTACGGAGGCAGGCGCCAGGGGCAGCGGAGCGCCGAGGTCCGCGACGACGTACGAGACCCGGTCGCCGTGCGGTGCAAGGCGGGCCCGCGCGGTGGCGATCATGGACGGCGACCCGTCAAGCGCGATGACGCGGCCGCCGGGAAGTCGCTCCAGGAGCTGCGCCGTGACACGTCCAGACCCGCAGCCGGCATCGAGAACGGTCTCGTCGCCCCGGAGCGGCAGCCGTGCCAGCACGGACCCGCCCCAACGGGTCATCGGGTCGGCGACGCGGTCGTAGGTGGCGCCGTCCCAATCGCGTGCCGCGGCCCCTGCGTCGGGCGCGGCCCCCGCGTCGGGCGCGGCCCCCGCGTCGGGCGCCGGGGCGGTGACGGAGAACTCCTGCATCGCGGTACCCTACCCCGCCCCCGGAATGGGTGACGCCCCGTCCGGCGAACCTGCACTATGCTGCCGCCGATGCCCGGACCCGTGGCGCTCGTCGGCGCCGGTGAGTTCCTCGCCCCCATGGTCGAGTTCGACCGCGGGCTCCTTGCCGCGATCGGACGCAGCCGGCCGCGCGTGGTCATCCTGCCCACCGCCAGCGCGCCCGACGGCGAGGCCGTCTTCCGGCGCTGGGCCGAGAAGGGCGTGGACCACTTCGTCGCCCTGGGCGCCGAGGTGGAGCCCGTGCTCGTGCGGACCGCGGAGGAGGGCCATGATGATGGCGCCCTGCAGGCCGTGGGTGAGGCAGACCTCATCTACCTCTCGGGCGGCGATCCCCGCCACCTGCGGGCGGTCCTCGACGGCTCGCCGCTGGGGGCTGCCATCACCGGGGCCCACGCGCGCGGCGCGGTGGTCGCGGGCTGCTCCGCGGGTGCCATGGCGATCGCGGGACGGACGATGGACTTCCGCTCGCTGCCGAAGCTCCGACTCCCGCTGCCGCTGCCGATCCGCTGGCCGAACGGCCTCGGCCTGGCCGGCGGGGTGGCCGTGCTGCCCCACTACGACGCCTTCCCTGAGACGTTCTCGGCGCTGATCGCACTCCAGGCGCCGCGTGGGACGGTCGTGATCGGGATCGACGAGGAGACCGCCGTCGTCGCCCGCAACGGGGCATGGCAGGTACACGGCAGGGGCCGGGTCACGGTCTGGCGCGGCCGCCGTCGCGAGCGCTACCGCAAGGGCGAGGCCTTCCTCGCCTGAGCAGCAGGACGCCCCCGGGGGGGGACCGGGGGCGTCCGTGCCCGATACATTGGATCCGGCGGATGACGCCGGGGCTCGATCAGTCGGGCTTGATCTGCCGGAAGCAGTCGGAGCAGTAGACCGGCTTGTCCGAACGCGGCTTGAAGGGCACCTGCGCCTGGTTGCCGCACGAGCTGCAGAGGGCCACGAAGAACTCGCGGGGACCGCGGTCCTCCGGCCGCTCGAAGCCCCGCGGGCCGCCGATCGCGCGGGCGTCCGATCCGCCGTCGCGCGTCGTCCGGCGGTAGGCGCGGCAGGATGAGCAGCGCTTGGGGTCCGAGGTGAAGCCCTTCTGCGTGTAGTACTCCTGGTCGGCCGACGAGTGGATGAACTCGACGCCGCAATCGACGCACAGCAGCGATCGATCGGTGTAGACCATCATGAGCAACTCCTCCCGGTCGCACCCGGAACGCTCCGGACCCGCTGGTAGCTGCTCGCGCTGCGTTCCTGCAGGTCCAGGCGGCCAGGGTCCGAGTCGGCTGGGGTCGCGCCGGAGGCTGCATCGCCCGCGTGCCCCCACCCGAGCTCGCCGTGATGTCCGTGCCGTGAGCCTACATTCGCCTTCCGCCGCTGCGGCATTACACCTTCATTACAGCCGTGGGCGACGCTGCGCCCGGCCGCACGCCCGGTTGGTGCGGGCAGCGTCAGGCAACCTGTCACAATGTCCGCCGAGGCTCCGCGCTGCGAGCCGGGAGCGATGGGGGCGTCCGGTCTGCAGCCGGGTCCCCCGGGCGTTCGGTCACGCGGCCGGCGCTCCGGGCCCGGTCAACGTGCCGGAATGCCTCGACGGTTCGGACCCGGCGGCGCGGCATTCCGCGCCGGTTGCGATGACAGGGAGGCAGCGCACCGCATGCTCCGGCTCCTGCACATCTCCGACGTGCTCCTCGGTGCCCGCGACGTCGGGCTCGGGGACGCCGCGCCCGCCCTGCGCGAGCGCCGCCTGGCCGCCCTCGAGGCGGTGGTCGATCTCGCCCTAGCGGAACGCATCGACCTCGTCCTCGTCGCCGGCAACCTGTTCGCATCGGGCGTTGCATCGCGCCGGACCGTGGAGCGGGTCGCGGCCGCGATCGGGCGCCTGGCCGCCGCACGGATCTGGACGGTCATCCTCCCGGGCGATGCCGATCCCTACGATCGGGCGTCGCTGTATCGGTCCTACGATCTCGCCGCGCTCGCCGGCCGGACCCACGACGATCTCGTCACGGTCCTGACCCCCGGGAACCCGTCGGTGCACCTGCAGGCACTGGGAGCCGTCGTGGCGGGTGTGCCCGAGAGCGGACAGGCCTCCGTGGACGGCAGGATGGCGGGCCTTGCGGCGGCGACGACCGGGACCTCCGCGACGTGGCGGATCGGCGTCGCCCGTGCCTCGGCCGGCGTGCCGGCTGGGGAGACGGCGACATCCGGGCTCCACTACCTCGCGCTCGGGAGCGCTGGTCGCGTGCCGGCCACGCAGGCCGGTGCCACGACGTCGGCCTCGCCGGGCTCGCCGGAGCGCGTGGCCGTCGAATCCGACGACGCGGGCGTCGCCCTCCTCGTGACCCTCGATGACCGCGGTGGCACGCCGGTGGTGCAGGTGGCCGAACGGGTTGTCGGGCGGACCCGCCACCGGGACATCGAGGTGGATGCCGCCCAGCCGGGCGGCCGTGCCGCAATCGCCGATGCCGTGCGCACGTCGGCGCCGCCGGATCCCGACCTCGTCCTCGACATCACGCTCTCGGGGGTGCGCCCGGACGCGTCGGACGTGGAGCCGGCCCCGCTCGTGGAGACGCTGCGCGCGGGGTACCTCCTGGTGCGGGTCATCGACCGGTCCGTGGTGCCGGCGAGCGCCACGCCGCTCCCCCCTGCCGAGACCGTGCTGGGGGCGTTCGTGCGCCGGGTCGAGGCGTCGATCGTGGCATCGGACGGGGTGGGAGATCCCACCGGAGGCGCAGATCCAGCAGCGCCCGCTGACGATCCCGCGGACGGCCCGGATCCCGGTGCGCCCGCCGACGATCCCGCCGAGCTGCGCGAGGTCCTCCGCCTCGGCCGCCGCCTGCTCGCCGGCACGGAGGCCGCGTCGTGAGGATCGATCGCCTCTCCATCCGCAACCTCGGCCGCCTGCGTTCGACGGATCTCACCATCGGCCCCGGCCTGACCGTTGTCCGCGGCCCCAACGAGGCCGGCAAGTCCACGGTCGCCCGTGCCGTCGAGCTCGCGCTCGCCGGATCCGTGACCACGCCCCCGTCCGATCTGGCAGACCTCGTCCCGTGGGGCGGAGCGCCCGGCGACGTCCCCGCCGTGGACATCACCTTCGGCTGGGAGGACGATGCCGGGACGGCCCATACCGGCCGGGCAGCCAAGTCGTTCGGGCCGGCCGGCGCCGGATCCGCGCGGCTGCAGCTCGACGCCGGTCCCGTCATCACGGTGCCGGCGCAGGTCGATGCGGAGCTCGCGGCCATCACCGGCCTCGAGGGCGAGCCGATCCTGCGGGCGTCGGCGTCCGTCGGCCACCACGAGCTGGTGGGGCTCGACCGCGGCGATGGCGTGGTGGGGGAGCGACTGGCCGCCATGATCAGTGGCGCCGATCGGGCGACCGCGAGGGCGCGGCTGCGGCTCGGCTCGGAGCTCGACCTCCTGCGCGGCGGCGACCGCGGCCCCGGCCGCCTCAAGGTCGCCGAGGATGCCGTCGCCGATGCCGCCTCCCGGCTTGCGCACGGCGAGGAGGGCCTGGCGCGCCTGGTGCGGGATCGCGAGGCCCGGACCGCGACCCGCGAGCGCCGTGCCGAGGCGGAGGCAGCGCTCCTCGAGCGCCGGGCGCTGCTCGAGAAGGCCCGCCTCGCCGAGCGGCTCACGGCCGAACGTGCCACCGCCGCGGAACGGCTGGAGCGGTATCGAGCGGCGGTGGACCTGCGCGACGAGGTGGCGGTGCTCGACGCCAGCCATCCCTCGGCCGCACCGGTGACCGTCCTGCGGGCCGGTGTCGAGCGCCTCCGCGCGGTGGACACCCAGATCGCGACGCTCGAGCTGCTGCTCGTGGACGATGTCCATGTCAGCTTCGACCTCGCACCCGAGGTGTCCTGGAAGGGTCTCTCGCGGACGGCGATGCTGCTGGTCGTGGCGGGCGTCCTGGGCGCAGTAGCCGGGTTCGTCGCGGGCGCCGCCGGGATCGCCGGCCTGGTGCCCGTCGTGCCGGCCGGCGGCGCCCTGGTCGCGGTGCTGGGCGCGGTGCTGGCCGTCGTCGCCCGCCGCCGCCACGCGGCCAACCGGACGGACAAGCGCCTGCGTGACGAGGAGGTCGCCCGGCGGCTGCGCGGGCGCTCCGACATCGAGTCCGAGCTCAAGTTCCACCAGGCCGAGCGGGCGACGATGCTCGAGTCGCTCGGGTTCGAGGGGACGGCACCCGCCGAGGCGGTGCTCGCGGCTGAGGAGGCCCACGTCGCCACCCTGGGCGAACGGCGTGCACGCCTCGCCGGCCTCGTTGGCGATGAGCCGCGTGACACGCTGGACCTGCGGCGCGACACCGCTGCGCTCGACGTTGCCCGGGCATCGACGGCGCTGGACGACCTCGGGCCCATCGCTCGGGAGCCCAACGCCCGTGCCCGCCTCGAGGTGGAGGTCTCGGATGCGGAGGGCGTCGTCTCGCGGAGCCGGGACGATGACGCTGCCGCGAACGCGAGGGTCGAGCAGAACACCACCGACGCCGACGAGATCGCCGGACTGGCGGAGCGCCTGGCGGGCTGGCGGGCACAGTTGGCCACCCTGCGCCGGCGCGAGCGGATCCTGGCCCGCACGCTGGCGGAGATCGATGCCGCTGAGGCCTCGACGATGTCCCGCGCAACGCGCTTCCTCGAGCGCAGGATGGCGGCCGACGTCGCGCGTCTCACCGGGGGCCGATACCGGGAGGTGCGCATTCGCGACCATGATCTCGGGATCGAGCTCCTGGCGCCGGAGCGTGGCGACTGGGTCCCGGCCGCGCGACTCTCGCAGGGGACGCTGGACATCGTCTATCTCGCCGCACGCCTTGGCCTCGTGCGCTACCTGGCCGCTGACCGCCGGCCGCCGATCCTGCTCGATGATCCGCTTGCCGGCCTCGACGACGCCCGCGCCGACCACGTGCTCGCGCTCCTGCGCGGGCTGGCGCCCGATCAGCAGGTCCTGCTGTTCACGACCTCGGACCGCTACGACACCCGCGCCGACCGCGTGGTCGTGCTCGATGGTCCCCCGGAGGGCCCGGGGACGGGAGGGGTGGCGCCTGCCTGATCTCGGACCGGGCGTGGCCGTCGTCGTCTTCGGCCTCCTCTCGGCCGTCACCTGGGGCACCGGCGACTTCGGTGGCGGCATGCTCTCGCGACGGGCGCCGCTGCTCTCCGTGGTCGCGGTCACCCAGGCCGTCGGCGTGCTCGCGGCGCTGGTCATCGCGCTCGTGCGCGGCGAGCCGCCGCCCCGCGGCGCCGACATCGGGTGGGCGATCGGGGCCGGCCTGTGCGGCATGGGCGGCATCGCGATGCTCTACCGGGGTCTCGCGGTCGGCCGGATGGGGGTCGTCGCCCCGACCACCGGCATCATCGGCGCGGTCATCCCGATCGTGGTGGGCTTCGCGTTCCAGGGGATGCCGCCGGTGATCGTCATCATCGGGATCCTGGTGGCCCTGCTGTCCGTGGTGCTGGTCACGCGGGCCCCGGGGCACCAGGCGGGCCAGGCATCGGGCATCGAGTGGGCGCTGGGCGCGGGCATCGCCATCGGCGGCTTCAACCTGTGCATCGCCGGCTTCTCCGGGGAGACGGCGTTCGGGCCGCTCGTCATCCTGCGCATGCTCCAGTCGGTGGCCTGGATCGTCGTGATCATCGCGTGGCGCCAGCCCTGGCGCTTCGACCGGGCCCTGCTGCCCAAGATGTTCGCGATCGGGATCCTGGACATGGTGGGCAATGCCGCGTTCATCCTGGCGGCGGGAACCGGGAACCTCGCCGTCGCGGCCGTGCTCTCGTCGCTCTACCCGGTGATGACGGTGCTCCTCGCGATCGCCGTCCTGCGGGAGCGGATGACCCGGAGCCACACGCTGGGCATCGCCCTGACGGTCATCGCGATCGTGATGATCACGATCGGCAGCGCGGGGCGTTGATGCTTCAACGTACGATGACGAGGTGAGGATCTCGGCCAAGGTTGACTATGCGGTCAGGGCGATGTGCGAGATTGCCGCATGGTCCGGCGCCGCCCCGCTCAAGGCGGAGCAGATCGCCTCGGCCCAGGAGATCCCGCTCTCCTACCTCGAGAACATCCTCGTGGACCTGCGGCGCGCAGGCTTCGTGCGCTCCCTGCGCGGCCAGGTGGGTGGCTACCGGATGGCGAAGCCCGCCGCGGCGATCACCGTTGCGGACGTGATCCGCGCGGTGGAGGGGCCGCTCGCGGATGTCCGCGGGATGCGCCCGGAGGCGATCGAGCTCCACGGGTCGGCCGCAGGATTGCGCGACGTCTGGCTGGCCACGCGGGTCAGCCTGCGGCGCGTCCTGGAGCGCGTCTCGATCGCGGACGTGGTGGCGGGCACGATCCCTCCCGACGTCGCCACGCTCCTCGAGGACCCGGACTCGCTCGTCCCGCACTGACGGGATCCCCTCCTCCGGAGGCCGGCTCCCCGTCGGCCGGCCCCCGGGGATGTGGTCAGGTGGCCAGCAGCCCCCGCTTGGCGCGGATCCGCTTCTCGAGCTGCCCGAAGACGATCGAGTCGAGCAGGATGCCGATGATCAGGATCACGAGCATCACCGCCAGCAGGCCGGCGGCGTCGGAGAGCTCCCGGTTGACCTGGAGCAGCTGGCCCAGTGAGGCCTGGTAGGCGATCACGACGATCAGCTCGCCGGCCATCAGGCTCCGCCAGGCGAAGGCCCAGCCGCTCTTGAGACCGGCCACGAAGGACGGCATCGCCGCCGGCATGACGACGTGCCGGTACTCGTCGAACCCGGTGGCGCCGAGCACGCGCCCGGCCCGGCGGAGCACAGGCGGGATGTGGTCGATGCCGTGGATCAGGCCGTTGGCGATCGACGGCGCTGCACCGAGCACGACCACGAACGTGATCGCCTCCTCGGACAGCTTGAACAGCAGGATGGCCAGCGGGAACCAGGCGATCGAGGGCATGGTCTGGAGGCCTGTGATGAGCGAGCCGACCGCCGCCCGCAGGATGGCGAACCGCGACACGAGCGCGCCGACCACCACGCCGATGGCGATGGCGATGCCGAAGCCCCAGACGCCGCGGCGCAGCGTGATCGCGACGGCCTGCCAGAGGGTCACCGTCTGGAGATCGGACCAGAGGCGGGCGAGGACCTCCCCCGGGCCCGGCAGCACGTACTCCGGGCGCCAGCCCGTCATCACCACCAGCTCCCAGCCGCCCAGCACGATCGCGAGCGCGAGCAGCTTGGGCCACGTGGCGGACCAGGTCCGGTGCAGCGGCGAGACGGTCCGCACCAGCGGCGTGTCGAGGGCGTCGAGGCCGGCGACCTCGGCGTTCGGACCGGAGGGTCCACCGCGGCGGACGAGGCGTCGGACATCACCGGCCATGGCGGGCGACCTCCTCGCGCAGGCGGGCGGTGACCACCGCGGCCAGGGCGGCCACGTCCGGATCCTCGATCCGTCGGGGTCGCGGGATGTCCACGGCGAACTCCTCGGCCACGCGTCCGGGCCGGCTGGTGAGCAGCACGATCCGGTCTCCCAGGCGGGCCGCCTCGCGGACGTTGTGGGTGACGAACAGGATCGTCCGGCCGGTGGCCTGCCAGATCCGCTCCAGCTCGTCGTGGAGGATGTCGCGGGTCATCGCGTCGAGGGCGCCGAAGGGCTCGTCCATGAGCAGCACCTCGGACTCGCGCGCGAGCGCCCGGGCCAGGGCCGCACGCTGGCGCATGCCGCCCGAGAGCTCGTGCGGCTGGCGCTTGGCGAAGGCAGTGAGCTGGACCATCTCGAGCAGCTCCGCCACGCGCGCCGCGCGCTCGCCCTTGGCGACGTGGCGCAGCTTGAGCGGCAGCTCCACGTTGCGCTCCACCGAGAGCCACGGGAAGAGCGCGGCCTCCTGGAACATGAACGACGGATCGCCGGCCCGGTAGACGGAGCCGCGGGTGGGCTTGTCGAGGCCGGCCACCAGGTTGAGCAGGGTGGACTTGCCGCAGCCGGACGCGCCGAGGATGGACACGAGCTCGCCGGCCTTCACGGTCAGGGAGATGTCCTCGAGCGCGGTCACAGACCCCGAGCCCGCGGCGAAGACCTTGGTCACGCCGTCGATCAACACGGTGATGCGCCCCGCGGCGCCGCCAGGCTCCGCGGGGCTGCTCTCGGGCTGGTCGCCGCCGGCGAGGGCCGACATCAGTCTCACAGACCGCCCACCTCGGGCTTGCCGAGCGCCTTGAGGATCTCGTTGAGCGGCCCGAGGTCGTAGAGGCCGGCGAGATCGCCCGGGTCCTTGAGCAGGTCGAGCGAGATCGCGTCGTCCGCGGACTTCTTGAGCGAGGAGGCGATCGGATCGACCGTGAAGGTCAGGTTGGCCCAGGCGGTGGACAGGATCTCGTCCTTGAGCTTCTTGGTCGTGTACTTCTCGATCTCGGCATTGACGATCTTCTGGGCGTCGGCCGGGTTGGCGTTCACGTAGTCCACGGCCTGCACGGTGGCCAGGAGGATCCGCTTCACGACCTCGGGGTTGGCGTCGAGGAACTTGCGGGCGACCATGAGCTGGGTGGTGACGTACTTGCCCTCGGGCCAGAGCGTCCGCTCGTCCACGAGGACCTTGGCGCCGCCCTCCTTGATCAGGCGGGTCGCCCACGGCTCGGGGACCCACGCCCCGTCGATCGTGCCCGCGATGAAGGTCTCGAGCGTCTGGGAGTTCTCCTGCGGCACCACCGAGACGTCACCGCCACCCGCCTTGTCCGTCGAGAGGCCCTGGCTCTTGAGCCAGGCGCGGAGCGCGACGTCCTGGGTGTTCCCCAGCGACGGCGAGGCGATCTTCTTGCCCTTGAGATCGGCCGCGCTGGTGATCTCCGGCCGGACCACCAGGAAGGCGCCGCCCGAGGTCGATCCGGCGATCACGCGCACGGCGTCGCCCTTGGACTGGGCGTAGGCGTTGATCGCCGGGTTGGGGCCGATGAAGGTGATGTCGATGGCATCGGAGAACATGGCCTCGACGGCCTTGGTGCCGGAGTTGAACGACGTGACCTGGAGGGTGGCCTTGGGCAGCAGCTTGGAGAGCTGGCCGCCATCGGCGAGCTCGACGAGGCCCGGGGCGTGCGTGATGTTGGGGAAGACACCGAAGCGGACCGTGACCGCGTCGTCGAGCGGGCCGGGGACGCCGCCGGTCGAGGTGGACGCGGCGGCCGACGGGGCCGGCGCGGTCGTGGCCGGTGTCGATGCTCCTGGCGTGGCGGCGGATCCGCCGCAGGCTGCCACCAGGACTGCGAGGCTGACGGCCAGAATGGCCGCCGTCCGGGCTCGGAGTTGCTGCATGATCCCTCCCTGCGGCCGGGGTGCCGCGCAGGTCTGATGTCGAGTTTGTGGTTATTTCCGACCAATATGGTGAACATACCACAGGTGCCGGTACCCGTGCCAGCGGGTAGGCTTGGTGCTCCCACCATCCGCCCAGATCCGAGGCCCCCGATGTCCGAGATCCCGCCCGCCACCCTCGAGCCCGTCTGGCACGTCCAGGCGACCTACGCGCCCGATGCCGCCGAGACCCGTGTCCCGTTCCGGGCGCGCCACCTTGCCCGGATCGCGGAGCTGCTGACGTCGGGCGTGGTCGTCGAGGCGGGCGCGTTCATGGACGTCTCGTCGTCCGTGCTGCTGATCCGGGCCGCGTCCGAGGAGGCTGCGCTCGACGTCTGCCGGGCCGACGTCTACATGCAGAACGGTGTCTGGGTGGAGTTGCGGGCGAGGGCCTTCGGCCGTGTCCGCCTCACGAGCGACGGCCCGCTCGAGGTGTAGGCCCGCTCGAGGTGTCGGCCCGCGAGGGGGCTAGGCCCGGTCGCGCCTCACCCGCGCGGCGTCCACGTCCGTGGGCGACGCCAGGCGGACCACCGCCGTGAACCCCTCATCCTCGAGCACGCCCGGTCGCATGGTCGCCCGCAGGTCCGCGAGGTGTCGTCGCACGGCCGCCTCCGGCACGATGCCCGCGCGTCGGCCGGCATTGCGGGCGAGGACCACCCCGGCCGGGAGATCCAGCACGATCGCGATCGCCTGACGGCCGGATGCCCGGGCGATCCGGAGCAGCTCCCGGCGGGCACGGAGCTGCACGCTGGTCGCATCGACCACCACCGTCCGCCCCGCGACCAGCCGGCGCTCAACGTCCCGGTGCAACCGCGCGAACGCCGGCCGGGTGGCGCCCTGGTCCGTCGCGTCCCCGCTGACGGCCTTCCTGTAGCCGTCCGAGGAGAGCACCTCGTCGGGTGCGAAGTGGCGTGCCGCGAAGGTGGACTTGCCGCTGCCGGCCGCGCCCACGAGCACCACGAGGCAGGGGTCCGGAACGCGGATGACGACGCTGTCGGGCATGGGGCCATGATGGGCCACGTCCAGCGTCCGGGCTCGAACGAAGAGAGGGCATGACCCGCACCGTCATCGCCTGGTTCCGCCGCGATCTCCGCATCCACGACCACCCGGCCCTCACGGCCGCCATCGCAGACGCGGATGTCGTGATCCCGGTCTTCGTGGTGGACGATGCGCTGCTCGCCGGCCGCTGGGCCTCGGCCAACCGGGCCTGGTTCCTGCGCGAGAGCGTGGTGGCGCTGTCGGCGTCGCTGGCGGAGCGTGGGGCCGGGCTGCGGATCCTGCGCGGCCGCCCGGTGGACGTGCTGCCGGCCCTCGCGCGCGAGGTGGGAGCCGCAGCCGTGCACCTCACCCGGGATGCCACTCCGTACGGTCGCCGCCGGGACCGCACGGTCGCGGACCGCCTGGCCGCGGACGGGATCACGGTCCACGCGAGGCGCGGTCTCTTTGTCCACGAGCCCGACGAGATCGCGACGGCCGACGGCCGGCCGTACGGCGTCTACGGGGCCTACCGGAGGAACTGGGAGGCGAGGCCGCGCCGGGCGGTCCTCGAGGCCCCGGATCGGGTCCCCGGGGCGTCGGGCGAGCTCGGCCGGCCGGACGCGGTGCCGGACCTCGGGGCTCCGACCGCTGACCGGGCGCTGCTGCCGGACCCCGGAGAGAACGCAGCGCGCGAGCGCCTGGACCGGTGGCTGGACGCCCGGATCGAGGCGTACGCGGACGATCGCAACCGGATGGACCACGACGGGACGTCGCGCCTCTCGGCCGACCTCCGCTTCGGGCTGCTCTCACCGCTCGAGGTGCTGGAGCGATCCGGCGGTCCCGGCGAGGGGCGCCGGACCTACGCAAGCGAGCTCGCCTGGCGGGAGTTCTACGCTCACGTCCTCTGGCATCACCCGCGTGTTCTCGTTGAGCCCTACCAGTCCGCCTTCGCCGCGCTGCCGTTCCGCGACGATCCGGCCGGACTTGCGGCGTGGACCGACGGACGGACCGGCTACCCGGTGGTCGATGCCGCGATGCGCCAGCTCCGGGCTTCGGGCTTCGTGCACAACCGGGCCCGGATGGTCGCAGCGTCGTTCCTGGCCAAGCACCTGCTCATCGACTGGCGCTCCGGCGAGACGGTGTTCATGCGCCGGCTGGTCGATGGCGACCCGGCCAGCAACAACGGCGGCTGGCAGTGGACCGCAAGCACGGGCACGGACCCGCAGCCGTACTTCCGGGTCTTCAACCCGGTGCTCCAGGGTCGCCGCTTCGATCCCGATGGCGACTACGTCCGGCGCTGGGTGCCCGAGCTGCGTGGGATCGCGGGTGGCGCGGTGCACGCCTCCTGGGAGCTG
>JBAXFC010000020.1:0-17481 GCA_037140135.1 Chloroflexota bacterium | reverse complement strand
GCGGGGTGGGCTGTCGGTGGGGGGATCGCTGCTGTGTGGCGCACAAGGTAGGTCATCCCGGGCCGGCGGTCCGCGCGCAGCGGAGGGCAGGGGCGTCAGGCGGGCAGGGCGCTCGTCGTCCGCCGCACGACGAGCCTGACGGGCAGCACCTCGCGCAAGGGCGCGGTCTCATCCCCGCCGATCCTGGCCACGAGGCGCGCGACCGCCCGCGCCCCGGTCTCCTCGAGCGGCTGGCGGACCGTGGTCAGGCCCACCAGGTCGGCCGCCTCCACGTCGTCGTAGCCGATGACCGAGAGCTCCTCCGGCACGGGGATCCCCAGTTCCATTGCCGCCTCCAGGACGCCGATCGCCTCCGTGTCCGAGGCGGCCACGATCGCGGTCGGGCGGTCCGACCGGGCGAGGATCCGCTCCGCCGAGGCGCGGGCCGCATGTCGTCCGTGCTCGGCGAGGCCGAGGTGCTCGGCCCGGATCGCGATGCCCCGGGCGCGCAGGGCCTGCTCCACGCCTCGCAGGCGGAGGCGGCTGGAGGTGGATCCGAAGCCGGGTCTCGGCACGTCGCCGACGAAGCCGAGCGTCTGGTGGCCGAGATCGAGCAGGTGCTCGGCCGCCAGCCGGCCGCCGCCCACGTCATCGACCACGACCCGGGGGATGCTCCGGTGGTGGGCGTCCACGAGCACCAGCGGCAGGCGCGCCGCCTCGATCCGGGCCAGCTCCTCCTCGTGCGGCGTGATGGAGACCAGGATCAGGCCGTCGATCCGCTCGGGACGGGCGACGACCCGCAGGATCGCGTCACGGCGGGCCACCGACTCGACGTTCATCGCCATCATGTCCAGGCCGGCTTCGACGAGGGAGGCCTCGATGCCGCGCAGGCGCAGCACCACGGACGGGCGGGTGAGGAAGGGGACGACGACGGCGACCGTCTGGGTCCTGCCCAGCGAGAGTCGCCTGGCCGCGGCGCTGGGCACGAAGTCCAGCCTGTCGATGACGGCCTGGACGCGGTCGCGCGTCTCCGGATCGACGTTCGGCTTGTTGTTGAGGACCCGGCTGACGGTTCCCCGGCCGACCCCGGCAATCCGGGCGACGTCGGCGATGGTGACGGTCATCGACGCTCCAGGGGCATGACAGCGATCCCGCGGCTGAGGCGCGGAGTCTAGCCGATCGGCGCGGGAACGGTTCCATCGGCATGGACCTCGAGGTCGCCGGATGGCGGCCGATCTCGGCAGGTGCGCGCGGCCGGCATCGGGCGAGGGGTCCACCGGCCGTGCCGGCGGGTGGCGTGGGAGCGGTCCCGGCGCCGCTCGGCGGCGCTGCCGGCCAGGCTCGATCCGGATCCGCCAGGGGGACGGTGGCGGGCAGCGGGACCGGCGGGCGGGCTCGCGGGTCGTCATCGGGTCGTCATCGGGTCGTCATCGGGTCGTCATCGGGTCGTCATCGGGCCGCCGTTGACGGATCGGCCGGCAATTCCGATAATTCCGCTAGGGATTAGCCCGCGGCCCGTGTCCCCCTTGCGCCCGCGGCATTCCCGATCCTCGACGGACCCTTATCCGGCGGCCACCGGCCGCGAACGGAGCAGCGATGACCTCGACCCGCGACCTCGTCAAGGACGAACGCGACCAGTACGCGTTCCACGACGACATCGTCTATCTCGCCGAGACGAAGCGCGGCCTGACGCGCGACACGGTCGAGGAGATCAGCCGGTTCAAGGATGAGCCGGACTGGATGCTCCAGTACCGTCTGCGCGCGTACGACCACTTCACCAAGCGCAAGATGCCCAACTGGGGTGGCGACCTCGGCAGGATCGACTTCGGCAAGATCGTCTACTACCGCAAGCCGTCCGAGCGCGAGGAGAAGTCGTGGGATGACGTCCCCGACCAGATCAAGAAGACGTTCGAGAAGCTGGGCATCCCGGAGGCGGAGCGCAAGTTCCTGGCCGGCGTCGGCGCCCAGTACGACTCCGAGGTCGTCTACCACTCCGTGCGCGAGGAGCTGACCAAGATCGGCGTGGTCTTCATGGGCACCGATCAGGCGCTCAAGGAGCACCCGGAGATCTTCCGCAAGTACTTCGGCACCGTCGTTCCGGCCGAGGACAACAAGTTCGCCGCGCTCAACGCCGCAGTCTGGTCCGGCGGGTCGTTCGTCTACGTGCCCAAGGGCGTCGAGGTGCCGCTCCCGCTCCAGGCCTACTTCCGCATCAACGGCGAGAACACCGGCCAGTTCGAGCGGACGCTCATCGTGGTCGATGAGGGCGCAAAGGTGCACTACATCGAGGGCTGCACCGCCCCCATCTACGCGACGGACTCGCTCCACGCCGCCGTGGTCGAGGTGGTGGCGCTCGAGGGCTCCAAGGTCCGCTACACGACGATCCAGAACTGGTCCAACGACGTCTACAACCTCGTCACCAAGCGCGCCCACGCGTACGCGCACAGCAGCGTGGAGTGGGTGGACGCGAACACGGGCTCGCGGCTCACGATGAAGTATCCGGCGATCTACCTGCGCGGCGAGGGCGCCCGGGCCGAGGTCATCTCGGTGGCCGTGGCCGGCAAGGGCCAGCACCAGGACACCGGCGCCAAGGCGGTCCACCTCGCGCCGAACACCACGTCGCGCATCGTCTCCAAGTCCGTCTCCAAGGACGGCGGGCGCGCCACGTATCGTGGCCAGCTGCGGGTCGCCCCGGGGGCCACGGGCGTCACCGCCTCGGTCCGCTGCGACGCGCTGATGCTTGACGACCTGAGTCGTTCCGACACCTACCCCTACATCGACATCCAGGAAGACGACACGACGATGACCCACGAGGCCACCGTCGGGAAGGTCTCCGCGGATCAGGTCTTCTACCTGATGTCCCGCGGCCTGACCGAGAACGAGGCGACGAACCTCATCGTCCAGGGCTTCCTCGAGGTGTTCACCAAGGAGCTCCCGATGGAGTACGCGATCGAGTTCAACCGGCTCGTCAAGCTTGAGATGGAAGGGTCCCTCGGGTGAGCGAGATCGACCTCTCGACCTCCGGGCCCTCGGCCATCGCCGCCCGCGCCCAGCGTCCGGGACGGCGAGGCCCCGCCGACCTGCCGTTCACCTTCGTGGACGCCGCGCTTGTCGAGCGCCTTGCCGCCGAGCGCGCCGAGCCCGCCTGGCTGCGCGAGGACCGCCTCGCGGCGCTGGCCGCCTTCGAGGCGACGCCGGTCGAGAGCAACCTGCTCTACACGCCGTACGTGGACCTGCGCGCGGCCTCGCTCGACGGGGCCGCGCCGTACGTGGTCACTGCGGCGGCCTCGGCCGGCGCGGCAGCCATGCCGGGCGGTCTCGCCGGCCTGCTCGAGATCACCGAGGACGGCGTCACCACGGCCGCCCTCTCCGACGCGGCGCGCGCCGCCGGCGTCCGCCTGGCGACCCTCGGCGACCTCGTCGCCAACGACGAGGCGCTCGCCCGGGAGCTGATCGCCGCCAGCCCCGTGCCGGTGGACGAGAAGCTCGCCGACCTGTCGCGCGCCGCCTGGTCGCAGGGGATCGTGCTCGTGGTTCCCGCAGGTGTGATCCTCCAGGCGCCGATCGTGCTGCGCTGGTCGCTCGGCGCGCCGCGCACGCTGATCGGGCGCACGCTCATCGTCCTGGGTGAGGGCGCCGAGGCCCAGGTGGTCGAGGAGCTGGTCGCGTCCGACGCCGTCGTCCCCGGTGCCCAGGCGCTCTTCTCCGGCACCACCGAGGTCCGGCTCGCCGCGCACTCGCGTCTCGCGATGGCCAGCCTCCAGGAGCTGGGTCCCGACCACGTGGTCTTCCAGCAGCGCCGCGCCGAGATCGGCGAGGCCGCGGACCTGCGCTGGGCCCTCGCCCAGCTCGGCGGCCGGCTGGTGCGCAGTCGCGTGGACAACGTCCTCGCCGGCGACCGCAGCGTGGTGGAGCAGACCGAGATCGTCTTCGGGTCGGACGAGCAGCTCCACGACCTGACCTCGTACACGCGCCACATCGGGCGTGACACGAGTGGCCAGCTGCTCTCCAAGGGCGTCCTGCTCGATGGCGCCCGGGCGTACATGAAGGGCCTCATCTCGATCGAGAAGACGGCCATCGGGACGGACAGCTACCTGGGCGAGTTCGGGATGAACCTGTCCAGGCGGGCCCGGGCCGTCGCGATCCCGAGCCTCGAGATCGACCAGCCGGACTGCCGCCGCGCCGCCCACTCGTCGTCCGTCGGTCCCATCGACGAGGGCCAGCTGTTCTACCTCGAGAGCCGCGGCATCCCGGCCGACGACGCCCGAAAGTTCATCGTCCTCGGGTTCCTGGAGCCGGTCGTGGCCCGGGTCCCGTTCGAGGAGGCGCAGGACCGCCTTCGCGACGCCCTGGAGGCCAAGTGGGCCGCCGGGTCCGGCGCGGCGGGCACCGCGACGGCGGCCTGAGCCGCGTCCTCGATCTCCTCGCCGCCGACGAGCTCGGCGACGGGGAGATGCGGATGGTCTGGGTGGGCAAGGCCGAGCCCGTGCTCGTCGTCCACCTCGGCGGCCGGTTCCACGCACTCCAGGGCACCTGCTCGCACGAGTACTACGAGCTGGACCGTGGCTTCCTCACGGCCGGCACGCTGACCTGCCCGTTGCACATGTCGCGCTTCGAGATGGACCTTGGCGAGCCGCTCGATCCGCCTGCCGAGAGCCCGCTCGCGGTCTATCCGGTGTCGGTGGTCGATGGGCGCGTGGTGATCGAGGTCCCGGACGGCCCGCTCGCGGTCAACGAGGACTGACGGGTCCAGCGCATCGCGTCCACGCGGCTCCAGCGCTCGTCGGACGCACGGGGCGGTGGCCTTGGGCCACGACTGACCCCGACCTGTCGGACCTACCGGCTGCCTGCCTCCGGGCACGGTCCCGCGTACGGCAGCTTCGCCCCCTCGAACGCGTTGATCAGCGCCGGCAGCGGGTACGGCGCGTATCCCATCCCCTTCGGGTCGAAGAGCACGACGTCGGCGCCGCGGACGGCCCGGAGCAGCTGGAGCGCCCCGTCGCGCGTTGCCGCCGTACCAACGACCACGCTGTTGACCCGCAGCCGCCAGTGGGCCGTCATGCCCTGCGCGTGCGCGGCATCGTTGTGCTCGAGGGTCACGGCGGATCCAAGCCCTGCCTGGATCTCGTTCGGGATGATGTCCGGGTCCGCATCGACGGCAGCGAACTCCATCGCGAACTGTTCCCGAGCACCATTGCACCGCTGGCAGCGCTTGAAGCCGGGCCGGTTGATGGTCCGGCACCGCCCGCAGGCCCAATCGCCTGCGCGCCAGGGCGGCGGGGCGGGCTTCCCGATCACCGCGCGTGTCGCCGGTCCGGCCTTCTGGCGGAGCCACCTGGCGAAGGCGAGCGTCGCCATCGCCGTCAGGGCGCCCGCACTCACCAGCAGCACGAGGACCACGATCCGTGCGGTCACGTCCACCGGGTCCGAGGAGGTGGGAATCCAGGCGGCGGGGGAGGCGGTCGGGTCCATCCCCGGATGGTCGCTCCCGGGCGTGCGTTCGGCAACCCCCGTCCGTGGGATGCTCGTGCGGGCCCGGCCCCGCGATACTGGGCTCTGACACGCAGGGCTGGCAGGAGATCCGATGAACGAGAGTGGGCCGCGACCGGCCGGCACGTGGATGCTGGAGGAGCTGGTCGAGGCGGTCGCCGCGGAGGCCCTCGCCGATCCCGCGCACCCCACGACGGCCCAGCGCATGCTGGCGGACGCCCCCGACGGGACCGCTCGCCACATGAAGGCGGGACTGGTCGCGCTGCCGCCGGGCTTCCGTGGGGTTCCGCACGTCCACGACGCCGAGGAGCTCACGCTCTGCCTGCGCGGGAGCGGGACATTCACGATCGGGGACGAGGAGCTGCGCGTGGAGCCCGGTACCGTGCTCTGGACGCCGGCCGACGCGCCGCATGTCGCGCACGTGGATGAGGACGGCGACCTGACGGTGCTGCTCTACGGCTACGCGCCCGTCGGGGCGCCGATGATCCGGCCGTAGCCCAAGAGGCGCATCCCGGGCACCGCCCGGCGGATGGCCAGGAAGCCACCGGTCAGGTTGATCGAGAGCGTCCGCTCCCAGAGTTCCGTCGATGTCTCCACGAGCGGCACGAGCGGCAGGATCCCGGCGTTGAGGACCAGGACCGAGATCGCCCCCAGCTCCTCCTCGACGCGATTGAACGCCGCATCGATGGCCGCCTCGTCGGAGACGTCGGCCTCGATGCCCAGGATGTCCGGCTCGCCCTCGGGCGGCAGGAGGTCCAGCGCCGCGACCCGCGCTCCGTTGGCGGCCAGCGCCCGGGCGATCGCGAGCCCGATGCCGCGACCCGCGCCGGTCACGACGGCGACGCGCCCGGAAAGTCCATCGACCCTGACCATGGCTGACTCCATCGGTGCTGTGCGCGGGCCGGGCCGCGCCCGGAGGATTGGGATAACGGTAGCCTAGACGACCGGCCCGGCGGCGCTCTCGATCACCGGCTCGAGATCCGGATCCGATCGGACCTGGAGCACCAGGGCACCGACGAGCACCAGGATCCCTCCGGCGACCTGGACCGGCCCCAGCCCCTCGCCCAGGAGGACGGCCGCCAGCGTCACCCCGACCACCGGCTCGAGCAGCATCAGGATCCCGGTCCGGGTGCCGCCGATCGTCCGGATGGCGTGGAGGAAGAGGAGCGACGAGACCCCCGCCGCCGCGACACCGGCGACCAGGAGGTACGGCCACGGGTCGGACGAGCGGAACGGGGCGACCAGGTCCGGCCCCTGCCCCACGAGGATCGCGATCGAGGACGCCCCGACCATCGAGGTCCCCAGGATCACGAGCGTGGCTGCGGGCGCCGGCACCGACGAGTAGCCGCTCCGGCTCACCGTGATGAACAGGACCTGGCTTGCGGCCGCGAACAGGCCCAGCCCGATCCCAAGCGGGTTGACCGGCGCGTCGCCGGGCGCGCTCGAGCCGCCGAACAGCACCAGCACCACACCCGCGAAGGAGAGGAGGAGCGCAACCAGGCGTGAGCGCGTCATCCGCTCGTGACCGAGCGCGAGGTCCGCGACCACCACCCCGGCCGGGTAGGTGTAGAACAGCATCAGCGCCAGGGCGATCGGGATCAGGCCGAAGGCGGTGAACATCGAGACGTTCAGCGTCACGCCCATCGCGGCCGCGATCGCGAGCGATGCCCGTCCCCGCCCGGGGAGCTCGCGAACCTTGGCCAGGGAGGCGCCCGCCTGCCCCCGGAGCGTGATCAGGAGTGCCAGCGACACGAACCCCAGGGTCGCCCGCCAGGCCGTGAACGCGACTCCGCCCACCCCGGCCTCGTCGCCCAGTCGCGAGAGCGGTCCGAGCGTGCCGAACAGCGCTGCGCCGATCACGGCGGCGAGCGTCCCGAACAGCTGGCTCCGATCGTGGGACATGCCCGGCGATGGTACCGGGCGGCTCACGCCCCCCGGTCCGGGTTGCGCAGCAGGTCGATGAGCCTGCGCGTGATCGCGGCTCCGGCGTAGGCGCCCAGCAGCCCGCCGAAGACGGCGCCCAGCGCGATCGCGCCCACGATCATCGGGCCGGTGATCGCGAGCGCCAGGGCGATCCCGGCGGCCATGCCCGCGAACGCGCCGGCCACCCCGGCAACCACCATGGCCACGTCCGACGGCCGCACCTTGACGTTGTCGGCCGGGTCGTCACTGTGGTGCTGCCAGCGGATGACCTCGGGCAGCAGGACGATCGACCCTGCGGCCAAGAGCGCGATGCCGGCCGCCGCAAGCCAGAGGCCGGGTGCGATGCCGCCGGAGCCGCCGCGCCGCTCCCAGCCGGCGATCTCCACCATCGCGGCCCGGTACCCGTTGAGCCACGTCATCACCGCGAGGAGCACCAGCACGGCGGGCGCGAGGCGCACGCTGCGGGCCCGCGAGGTCGCCGGGGTCCGGTGCAGCGTCGCGATGCCGGCCAGCGCGGACACGATGACCAGCACCACACCGTCACCGGCGCCACCCACGCCCGAGAAGAAGACCGCCTCCCAGCCGGCGTGGCCGGGAGCCGTCCCCTCGGCCCAGGGCATGAACCCCGCCACCACGGCCATGCCGGCACCGACGCCGACCACGATCCGGGCAGGCGCCAGCACGAGCGACGAGAACCGTCGCCCCTTGGTGGGCTGCCAGCGCATCCATTCCTGCATCGTGCCGCCAGTATCGCCCCGGCGGCCCGATGCAGGCGCCCGCGGCCTAGGGCTTCGGGGTGAGGACGAGCGTGGCCGCGGCCGCCTTGGCGATGGCGGCATCGCTGAAGGGCAGCGGCACGGTCTTGTTCTGGAGCCAGAGCGTCACCCAGTCGGCGTTGTGGGTGCTGAACGGCACGCCGCTCTGGCCGGTGGTCGTGACGATCCGCCCGGCGTCGAGGTCGCTCAGGTCGTACAGCGCCCGCATCGACGGGCCGTTGGTGACGTCGAAGACCTGGCCCAGGCTGTCCGCCGACGAGGCAGATGGGTCGTACGGGTCCGGGTAGGCGCGCGAGAGGCGGTAGTACGTGTTGTCCACCGCGCCCGCCGCGCCGTTCACGGGCACGGCCGGCGTGTCGAAGTACCACTCGAGCGGCCCGATCCCCGAGACGCCCAGCGTCTGCTCCTTGAACGAGATCCGGTGGATCCTGCCCCAGGTCCAGGCTGCCGGCGCGCCGAGGTCGCGGCGCAGCCACTGGCCCGCCGTGTCGAGCGCATTGGCCGTCGTCGTGAGGGCGTCGCCGCCGCGGCCCGCGGTCGCGCTGCCCCACCAGGCGGATGCCCGTCCCTCGGGCGTGCCGACCATCGTGGCGGCCAGGTCCTGGGCCCAGTCCGAACCCACGTAGTCCCGGGCGAGCGGCCCGAGGTCGTCATCGAAGATCGCCCGCTCGAGGGCCATCTCGAACACCACGTACGCCGAGCAGGCCGTGGAGGTCGTGTCGCAGCGCCCGTCCCAGTGCGTGATCTGGTCGAGCACGGCGGCGCCGTCGGCGGTCGCGGGCACCGGCCGCAACGACCCGAGGGCCGCCACGAGGCGCGTCGAGCGGCGCAGGAACGTGTCGCCCTGGATGGCGGCGAACGTGTCGAGGCTCACCTTGTCGCCGGCGGCGTCGATCAGCTCGGTGATCCGGGCGGCCCGATCGCCGCGGTCGTATTCCTCGCCGATGAAGACGTTGCCCGGGTAGACCTCGTTGTTGGCGGTCACGATCCGTCCGGAGGCCGGGTTGAGCACGGACGGCAGGCTGTCGAAGGGGACCCAGGACGCCCACTCGTGCTGCCCGTCCCAGCCGGGGACCGGACGCAGGCCGTGGTCGGAGGCGAGGGTGCGGACGGGGATGGCGCCCGGCATCTGGTAGCCGATGTTGCCGTCGACATCGGCGTAGACGAAGTTCTGTGACGGGGCGCCGTAGCTGCGCAGCGCATCCCGGAACTGGGTCCAGTTCGCCGCCCGGTCAATGCCCAGGAAGGCCTCCACCACCCGGTCGGGGCGGGCGAGCGCCGTCCATCGGAGCGCGTACAGGTCGCTGGACGTCTTGAGCCGGTTGTCCACGTCGTTGAGGACGGGGCCGTGGCTGGTCTCGCGGACGGTGAGCGTCGCGTCGGCCTCGCCCGCGACCTTGATGGTCTCGGTGCGGACGGTGAACGAGGCGGAGCCGGTGGCGGTCAGGTACTTGGAGCTGTCGGCCGGATCGACCTTCTCCGCGACCATGTCCTGGACGTCGGGGTTGACGTTGGTCACGCCCCACGCGATCCGGCTGTTGTGGCCGGCGATCACGCCCGGCGTGCCCGGGAACGTCACGCCCGCCACGTCGTACGGGCAGGCGTCCGAGACCGGTCGGCAGTGGAGGCCGTTGACGTACCAGACCGACGGCATGTTGAAGCCGAGGTGGGGGTCGTTGGCGAGCAGGGCGCCGCCGCTGGTGGTGAGCGACGGGGCCACCACCCAGTTGTTGGACCCCACGCCGCCGTCATTGACCATGTCGCGCGCGGGCGCCAGGCCGGCCACGGCAGGGATGGCACCGGCGAGGCGGGCAAGGTCCGTCCAGGCCTCGGCGTCGGGTGCGGCGACGAGGCCGGTGGCGGCAGGCGTGGCCGGGGTGGTGGCCGTCGTTCCCGTGGAGGAGGGGACGGAGCCGGAGGCGCCGGTGACGCCGGAGCCCGCGCCCTCCCGGGCGATCACGGGCTGGTCGGCCGGGTAGGCCGGGAAGAGCTGGTCGGTCAGCGCGGGATCACCAAGCCGGGCATCGGCCAGCATCCGGAAGATCTCGGTGTCCATGTTGCCGCCCAGGCCCCAGGCCTGGACCTTGGCGAAGGTCAGCGTGTCGAGCGGGGTCCACGGCTCGGGCCGGAAGCCATCGAGACCGGACCCCTTGCCGGACAGCGCGCCCGCGACCACGAAGGCGAGTCCCAGGCCGCCCGGGTGGCCGTCGAGCCAGGCGTTGACGCCGTCCGCGTAGGCCTGGAGGACCGCGGCGGCGTCCGGCGACACGGCGGCGAGGTCGTTGGCGGCGGCGCCGCGCCAGTTCATGGTGCGGATGAACTTGTCGGTGTCGAGCTGCTCCGGCCCGAAGAGCTCCGCCAGGCGTCCTGCGCCGATGCGGCGCCAGATCTCCATCTGCCACATCCGCTCGGAGGCGTGGACGTAGCCCTGGGCGAAGAACAGGTCGTGGCTCGTGTTGGCCGCGATCTGGGTGACGCCGTTGACGTCGCGCACGACCTGGACGTCGGCGGCGATCCCCTTGACGTGGATCGTGCCCGACAGCTGCGGCTGGCCGCCGGCGGTCACCGCCGCCATCAGGCCGCCGACCGCGAGCATCGCGACCAGCAGCAGGACCACCACGATCGCGACCACACCGCGCACAACCCGTCGCACGAGACCTCCTCCACCTCGCTGCCGCGGTGCCGCACGAGCGGCGGGAGCCCGCAGGCGAGGGGGTCAGGCTACCGGCTGGCGGGCCATTCCGCGCGCCCGTCCCGTTCAGCGGGGAAGGATCGTCCCCAGCCCCAGGGCGGCAGCCGTGTCGAGGATCGCCGAGCCGAACACCACGTCGGCGAGCCCCGTGCCCAGGTGCGTCGTGAGCACGCGGCCCGCAGGCCGCCGCGTCCCTGCGGCCAGGGCGTCGCCGATCATCGCCATCGGTTCCGGGTAGCCGTCGAAGTTGCCCGCATCCCGGTTGGCCAGGAACTGGGCCGTGTGGTCCACGAGGAACAGGTCCGCCGTGCGGGCGACCTCGGCAGCGCAGTACGTCGCGTAGTCGATCGGCACGACCAGCGCGTGCGGGGCGAGCCACTCGCTGGTCATCTGCTGGCGCTCGGCGGCGGGCATGAACGAGGCCGCGGAGATGACGACATCCGCGCCCGCGACCGCGTCGCGCGCGGAGGCGGCGGTCACGGCGCCGGCGATCCCCCCGGTGGCGCGGGCGGCGGCCGCAAGGGCCTCGGCCCGGACGGTGTCACGGTCGTAGACGGTGAGCTCCACGCCGGGCAGGACGAAGCCGAGGACGGCGAGGTGGCTCCTGCCCTGGACCCCCGCGCCGATGATGGCGGCGCGGTGGGGACGGCCCGACACCGGCGGCGCGAACGCCCGGATCGCGACGCCGCTGATGGCCGCAGTCCGCTCGGCGGTGATCGCCCCGGCGTCGAGGATGGCGACCGGCGCCGTGGTGACGGGGTCGTTGAGGATCAGCAGGCCGTAGATGCCCGCAAGCCCGACGGCGTTGTTGGCCGGGTTGCCCGCCACCCATTTCATGCCCAGGCGGTCCGCGGTGCCGTCCTCGGCCGCGCCCGGCAGGAGGGCCGGCATGGCATGGGCGAACGAGGAGGCCGGGCGCGGGTGCACGCCGAGCTTGGGCGGCATCTCCGCCCCGCCGGCGAGCCCCCGGAGGGTGGTGTCGGCGAGGGCGAGTCGGTCCGCGAGCAAGGGCATGGCGGCGGTCACGTCGGCCCCGGAGAGGTAGCGCAGCGGCGGCAGGTCAGGCATGCTCCGAGTGTAGGACGGGCGCCCCGGACGCTACCCTGCGCGCATGCAGATCTCGTTCGAGGGCCGGCCGTGACGCAGGACGCGCTCGTCGCCCGCCTGCGGGCCGAAGGGCTCGACGCGGGCGCCTGGTCCAACGGCCCGCACGACGTCTACGCCCCGCACGAGCACGGCTTCGACAAGGTGCTCGTCTGTGCGGCCGGCTCCATCCGGTTCGGGCTGCCCGCGACCGGCGGGCACGTGGACCTCGCCGAGGGGGACCGCCTGGACCTGCCCGCGGGCACTCGCCACGAGGCGTTCGTGGGGCCGCGGGGCGTCAGCTGCCTCGAGGCCCACCTGCCCGCAGGCGCCCTGGCCGGGTTGCGGCACCGCCCCGCCGGGGGGTGGTGACCCCCGGCCGCCCGATCAGGGGATGCCGGCGATCGCGATGAGGGCGTCCGCCGCCGGTTCGAGGCGGTAGGACGGCACCGCGGCCGGGACGACCAGGGTCGCGGGCGCTGTCAGCGTCTCGGACCAGCCTGCGCCGCGCACGACGGCGCTCCCGCCGAGGACGGTCAGCACCTCGAGGCTCCGGCCGGCGGGCGTGCGGGTGGTCGGGTCAACGCCGCCCCGGACCAGCTCGAGCCGGAACTCCGGGACCTCCAGCATGCCGCCGTCGATCACGAAGCCGGAGCCACGCGGCTCGGCGTGGGCGGCCGGGTCCACGGCGCGCAGCGATTCGGCCGTGTGCAGCGTCCTGCCCGTCGGCCGGCCCCAGTCCGAGATCCGGAACGTCAGGTCCGACGGCTGCTCGATCTCGTACACGAGCGCCCCCGCGCCGATGGCGTGGATCGTGCCTGCCCGAAGGAGCAGGACGTCGCCCGCGGCCGCGACGGTGGTGGTGCAATGGCGCAGGCCCATCGTTCCGTCCGCGATGACCGCGCGCACCTGGTCGGGCCCCAGGCCGGACGCAGGCCCGGTCACGAACGGCGTGGCCTGCGTGCCGTCGAGGACGACCCATGCCTCGGTCTTGCCCACGGCATCGGGTCCGTACAGCTCGCGCGCGAGCGCGTCTCCCGGGTGCACCTGGAGCGAGAGCCAGTCCGCGGCGTCGATCAGCTTCACCAGCAGCGGGAAGCGCGGCCCGAGGAGCGCCATGCCCCGCTGTCCGACCAGCGTCGCGCCCCGGGCCGCCGCAAGCTCGTCGAGGGTCGGGCCGCCCGGGGCGACCAGCGACGCAGGCCCGGCCAGCCACAGCTCGCCGATGTGCTCATCCGCCAGGGCAAGGCGGTGTCCCGCCCAAGGGCGGACACTCGTGACGGGGACGGGGGAGAAGGGCAGGTGGCCGGCGTCCGCGTGCGTGGCGGCGTTCGGTCCGGGGTCTTGCACCGGGCGCTGCTCCTCGACGGTCATGCGAGCCTGGGACGGGCTGGGACCCCGATTGTAGGCGAGCGGCCCCAGGTTCCTGCAGAATCACGAAGCCGCCCCGGCGAGTGCCGGGGCGGCTGTGCGTTAGGCTGTCTGTGCGCCTAGCGGCGACCGAGGGTCGCCCAGAGGAGAGGGTTCTCCCGGGGGTCCCTGGATGTAGCCGGATCCTCGGCGCTCATCACGATACTGATGATCGAGAACAGCGCGAGGAGCGTGAACACGGCGGCAAGCACCATGGCTCTGCACCTTCGCTAACCGGGGCGCCGCGGACCGCGCGGTCCCGTCGGTTGCTCCGACGGGGTCGACACCCCTTATACCCTGAATATCGGCATATTACCTAAGAAATGTAGGCTTGACAAGTGCCTACGCCTAATGGATAGGTACTACGTGGGCAAGAAGGTCAACCTTAGCGAGACCGATGCACGTCTGCTGGCGATCCTGCAGGTGGACGGGCGGCGTTCGTACGCGGACCTGGGCGTGGATCTCGGCATGGCCGGGCCGTCGGCCCATGAGCGGGTCAAGAAGCTCGAGTCCCGGGGCGTCATCCGCGGCTACTCGGCCAACGTCAGCCCCGCGGCCCTGGGCCTGACCGTGCTCGCCTTCACCTGGGTCACGCAGGCGCCGGGTACGATCACCATCGATCTGATGCCGGCGTTCGCCGAGATCCCCGAGATCGAGGAGTGCCACCACATCGCAGGCGAGGCCGACTACATCCTCAAGATCCGGGCGGCGGACATGGAGCACCTGGGGCGCGTGGTCCGGCTGGTCCAGACCGCCAACCACGTGTTCAGCACCGAGACCGACGTCGTGTTCACGACCGGCTTCGAGGGGCGGCCGCTGCCGTTCGCGGGTTCCGAAGAGAACGGTGAAACCGTTCAGCGCGGCGGCGCGTAGAGGATGGCGGAGCGCCACGAGGGCGGGTCCGGCGAGATCGATCTCGTGCGAGCCGTGGCGAGCGGGTCGCACGAGGCCCTCGCGGCGCTCTACGACCGGCACGCGAGCGGCGTCCATGCCGTGGCGCTCCGGCTCACCGGCGATCGAGGGATCGCCGAGGAGGTCGTGCAGGAGACGTTCCTCGTCCTCTGGAACCGGGCCGAGCTGTTCGATCCCGCGCTGGCGTCGCTGGCCACGTGGCTGCGCGCGATCGCGCGGAACCGGACGCTCGACAAGCTCCGGGCGGCAGGCCGGCGGCCGACGCTGGTGCCGATGCCGGGCCGAGGTGATCCCGATGAGGCTGACGCAGGCCTCGACCGGGTGGGCCCCGAGCTCTCGGTGATCGGCGGTGCGATGACCGACCCCGGGCCGGAGGCGGCCGCGGAGGCGTCCGATCTGCGGGCGACCATCCGGTCCGCCATCGGAACCCTCTCGGACGAGGAGCGGGCGGTCGTGCTGCTCGCCTATCGCGAGGGACTGACACAGAGCGAGATCGCCGAGCGGACCGGATGGCCGCTGGGCACGGTGAAGACCAGGACGCGACGGGCGCTCGCCCGTCTGCGGACCCTGCTTGAGGCGGGCGAGGCGCCGATTGGGGCGGCGGTCACCCGCGAGGACGTTTGATGGACCACGCAGAAGCGCTCGAACAGATCGAGATCGCGGCAGCTGAGCCCGAGGGGCTCGACCGGCTGATCGCCGGTGACACTCCGGAGGCGGCCGCCGTCGCCGGTCACCTGGCCGGCTGCACGGCGTGTGCGGCTGAGCTGGTCGCGATCGGCAGGACCGCGTCGCTGGTCCGCGAGGTCGTGGCCTCGGAGCCGGATCCGGCGCTGCGTGATCGGACGCTGGCCTTCGTGCGCGAGGTCGGCCGCGACCGGTCGCCGGCAGGTCTCGTCGCCGGCGCCCCCGTCGCCGGCGCCCCCGTCGCCGATGCGCTTGTCGCCGATGCCCAGGCGCCGGCCCCGGTGCTGCCGGCCGTCGCGGGACCGGTGGATGGTCCACGGCCCTCGAACGTCATCCCGCTCCGCCGCCGCTCGCCGGTGTTCGCGCTGCTCGGGCTGGCCGCCGCCCTGCTCCTCGCCGGCGTCATCGGGTTCGGGGCGGCCGGGGGCTTCCTGCTCCCCGATGATCCCGGCCAGATCGCGGTGCTCTCGGATGCGACCCTCGCGATGTCCCGGCTGGCCACCGCGCCCGATGCGCGCCAGGTGGTGATGCGGACCACCCCCGGTGGCCCCAGCGGCACCCTCGTGTTCTCGCCGTCCAGCGGCGAGCTGGTGATGGTCGCGACAGGGCTCGCCGCGGTCACCGCGGACGCCGAGTACCAGTGCTGGGTCGAGGTGGACGGACAGCGACGCGTGCTGGGAGAGCTCTACCCGGGCGGGGACGTCCAGGCCTGGACGGGGATCGCCCAGGGACTCTCGAACCTGCCGGCGGGCGTGGTGTTCGGCGTCACCCGCACCGGTGGCTCGGGCGGTGACCAGATGGTGCTGAGCGGCAATCTCTGACGCTCCCCGGCCTCACCGGCGCCGGGTGACCGCCAGGCCGGCGAACCGGCAGGCAGGGATCAGGCTTCCGGCGAGCCGGCCGCGGCGTGCTCGCGCTCGAGCGTCCGCAGCTCGGCCGGATCGACCAGCGCATCCGGGGGCGGGAAGCCGAGGTACCGGCGGTGGGCCGCCAGGAGCCGCTCCGCGACGGGCGCATCGACCAGCGGATCGTCGAGGTTGCGGGCGATCCAGGCCGCCTCCGCTCTGGTCTCGGCCTCGTGGACCTCGTCGTCGCGCCGGGTTGAATCCGCCATCACGAGCCAGGTCAGCGCGACGCCGGCAACGAGGCCGACGACCACGAGCCACCAGTTGAAGTCGGCGCTCATCGGCGGGTCTCCGTGCGGGTGCGCACACGCGGCTGCATCGAGCCCGAGGATAGCCGAGTCGGCTGCCGCCCGCCCGCACCGAGTCGGCTGCCGCCCGCCCGCGGCGGGGCGGTGCCGAGCGCGGCGGGGCGGTGCCGCGCGCAGCCGGGCTACACTCCGCGGACCATGCTGTCCCTGCCTGCCGCCGCCCTGACCGCGATCGTCGCGCTGATCGCGATCACCCCCGATCCGATCGCGTTCCACCTCGGCCCGATCCCGGTCTTCTGGTACGGGGTCTGCTACGCCGCGGGGCTCGCCGCGGTGTACACGCTGATCACGCGGGAGGCGGCGCGCCGGGGCCTGAACCCGCGCTTCGTGGACAACGGGATCATCATCGTGGCCATCGCCGCCCTGATCGGCGGCCGCATGTACCACGTGATCGACCAGTGGCAGCGATATGCCAGCGACCCGCTCGCGATCATCCTGCCGCCCTACTCGGGGCTGGGTGTCTACGGCGGCATCCTGACCGGCACCCTCGCCGCGCTGTACGTCACGCGCCGCGGGAAGCAGTCCTTCTGGCGCTGGGCGGATGTCATCGCCCCCGGCCTGTTCGTGATGCAGGCGATCGGCCGCTGGGGCAACTTCTTCAACCAGGAGCTCTACGGCCCCCCGACGGACCTGCCGTGGGGCATCGCGATCGACTGCGCCCACCGCGTCGAGCCGTATGCCTGTGCGGCCTACCCGGCGGCCACAACGGGGTTCCAGCCGCTCTTCCTCTACGAATCGCTGAGCGGCGCCATCGGGGCTGTCACGCTGCTCTGGATCGCGCGTCGGTGGGGCAGCAGGATGCGACCGGGAGACCTGGTCCTGGTCTTCTTCATCTGGTACGCGGCGGTCAGGTTCGTGCTCGAGACGCTGCGGACCGGAAACACCTTCAACGGGATCCCGACCGCGATGCTGATCTCCACGATCGTGATCGTGGGCTCGGTCGTGATCCTGGCCTACCGGCACCGGCCGGGCGCCGGGGCCGGGGACCCGTGGGGCGACCCGGATGCCGTTCCAGCCGATGACGAAGGATGGTTCGAGGACGATGTCGATGCCGGAGATGACGCCGACACAGCCGCCGCCGACGAAGGAGGCGCCGACACCGCCGACGAAGGAGGCGCCGACACCGGCGAGCCCGACGCCGGCGAGCCGGACGCCGGCACCGATGAGCCAGCCGTCCACGTCGAACCCGTCGAGCCCGTCGAGCCCGCCGGACCCGTCAGACCCGTCGAACCTTCCGGCAACGCCGGCTGACGACCAGGCGGTAGAGGATCGTGGCGCGGGACTCGGGCTCGCGGCCCAGCCAGTCGAGGCCCTCGAGG
>JBAXFC010000019.1:0-17776 GCA_037140135.1 Chloroflexota bacterium | reverse complement strand
ATGTTCCACCTGGACCTCTACCGGCTCGACGATGCGGCGGACGCGCTCGCGGGCGGCCTGCTCGACGAGCGCCAGCTCGCGGGTGTCGTGCTCGTGGAGTGGGCGGAGCGACTCGGCCGCGCCCTGCCGGTGGAGCGGCTCGACGTCGTGATCGAGGGGACCGGCGACGAGCCGCGGCAGATCGTGCTGCGCTCGGCGGATCCGGCGTACGCGCGCTACCTCGAGGCCGGCGCATGACCGCGGGCGGCCCGATCCTCGTCATCGACACCGCGACCACGCACGCCGTCATCGCGCTTGGCGGACCGGATGGGGAGCTGCTCGAGGCTCGCTCCTGGATTGCCGGCTACCGCCACGGCGAGGAGCTGCTCGCCCGGATCGAGGGGCTGCTGGCCGACCGAGGCCTTGCTGCGGCCGACCTCGGGGGCCTGGTCTGCGGGACCGGCCCCGGCGCCTTCACCGGCCTGCGCGTGGGGCTTGCCACCGCCAAGGCCCTGGCCCATGCCCTGCGCCTGCCCATTGCCGGTGTGGCCACCTCGAGCGCCCTGCTCGCCGCAGCGGGCGCCTCGACCGGCGGTGCGGCCGCCGTCCTGCTCCAGCCGGCCGGCCCGAGCGACCGCGTGGTGACCCGTGCGGGCGTCGATCCGTTCATCCTGCCGGGCGGTACGGAGCTCGACCTCGTCCCCGGCGAGGTGGTGGTGGCCGTGGACCTTGCCGGTCGCGCCCCCGAGGACGCCACGATCCGCGGCGACGCCGCATGCACAGGCCTCGCCACCGCCCTGCTCGAGGCCGGGCTGGCCCGGCTGGCTGCCGGCGGCGACGACCTCGCGCGCCTCGTGCCGGAGTACGTCACCCTGCCCCGCGGCGTCCTTGGAGCCCTCCCCGACGACGCCGTCGAGATCTCCGGGGGAACCACCCGATGACCGCCGCCCCGGTGCTCCGGATCCGCCCGATGGCCGTGGACGACCTGCCCGCGGTCCAGGAGATCGAGCGCACCTCGTTCACCACGCCCTGGCCCACCAACGCCTACCGGCAGGAGCTGGAGGCGAATCGCCTCGCCCAGTACATGGTCGCCGTGCTGGGTGGCCGCATCGTCGCGTACGGCGGCATCTGGCTGATGGTGGACGAGGCGCACATCACGACCTTCGCGGTCCATCCGCGCTTCCGCCGCCGCCGGATCGGGGAGCAGCTCCTGGTCGCCCTGCTGGATCTGGCGCTCGCCCGGCACGCCCGCGAGGCGACCCTGGAGGTCCGCCTCTCCAACCTGTCAGCCCGTCGCCTCTACGAGAAGTATGGCTTCCGGCCCGTCGGGATCCGGCCGCGGTACTACAGCGACAACCAGGAAGACGCCCTGATCATGACCACCGAACCGCTCGAGCTGCCGGCCATGGCCGAGCGGATCGCCCGCCTCCGGGCCGAGCTCGACGCCATGCCCGCACCCTCGATCGAGCCCGACCCCGATGACGGCACCGAGCCCGCGCTCGACGGCGGACCGCGCAAGGCCCATGCGTGGCCGGGAGGCCTCGCGTGAGCGGACCGCTGCTGCTCTCGATCGAATCGTCCTGCGACGAGACGGGGATCGCCCTGGTCGAGGACGGCCGCCGGATCCATGCCAATGTGGTGGCCAGCCAGGTCGCCCTGCACGCGCCCACCGGCGGCATCGTGCCGGAGGTTGCGGCGCGTGCCCACCTGCGCTGGATCATCCCCGTGCTCGACGAGGCGCTTGCCGCGGGTGGCGTCACCATGACCGACGTGGACGCGGTGGCCGTCACCTGTGGCCCGGGGCTCGCGGGCTCGCTGCTCGTGGGCATCAACTTCGCCAAGACGCTGGCCTGGGCCCACGGCAAGCCGCTCGTTCCGGTCAACCACCTCGAGGGACACGTGTACGCGGGCTGGCTGCTGGACCCGGGCGAGGATCCGCGCGAGGAGCCGCTGTTCCCGCTGGTCGCCCTCGTCGTCTCGGGCGGCCACACGTTCCTCGTCGAGATGCGGGACCACCTCACGTACCGGCTGCTGGGCACGACCGTGGACGATGCGGCAGGCGAGGCCTTCGACAAGGTCGGGCGGCTGCTGGGCCTCGGGTATCCCGGCGGTCCCGCGATCTCGGCTGCGGCCGAGCGCGCCACCGCCCGCAACCGCGTCTTCCCGCGGGCCTGGCTGGGTGACTCCTACGATCTCTCGTTCTCAGGGCTCAAGACCGCTGCGCGCCGGATCATCGCCGTGGCCCGTGCGGACGAGGGACTGCCCGCCGACGAGCGTGAGGGCTCCCTCTCCGAGGCGGCGATCGCCGAGCTGGCCTGGGGCTTCGAGGATGCCGTCGTGGACGTGCTTGCGACCAAGACGATCCGCGCCGCCGTGGCGACGGGCGCCCGGGGCATCGTGCTCGGCGGGGGCGTCGCGGCCAACCGGGCCCTGCGCGACCGGATCAGCGCGCAGGCGACCGCACGCGGGATCGCGATGGTGATCCCGCGCCCGGGCCTGTGCACGGACAACGGCGCGATGATCGGTGCCGCCGGCGGCCGGCGATTCGCGGCCGGCGTGCGGGCCGGTCTCGACCTCGATGCGCGGCCGTCGCTGCCGCTTGCCCGATGAGCGGCGAGACGAGGGGCGCCAGGGACCTGCGCCTCGACCCCCGCCACGTCCAGCGGCGCCTCCGCGAGGAGGGCCTGCGGGCCCGTCACAACCTGTCCCAGAACTTCCTCGCCGACATCGACGTGCTCGAGGGGATCCTGCGCGAGGCCGACCCGCCGCCGGGGCGTTTCGTGCTCGAGGTCGGCCCCGGCCTCGGCTTCCTGACGGGCGGGCTGCTGGCATTGGGCGCCAACGTCACCGCGGTGGAGCTGGACCGCGGGCTGGTCGCCGTGCTCAAGGAGTCCTTCGCTGACGAGCTGGTGACCCAGCAGCTGCGGATCGTGGAGGGCGACGCGCTCGACCAGGACCTCGTCCGTCTCTGCCCGGCGCCGTACGACGTGGTCGCCAACCTGCCCTACCACATCACCAGCCCGATCCTGCACCGGCTCCTGGGCCAGGCGCCGCGGCCGGAGCGACTGGTCCTGATGGTCCAGCTCGAGGTGGCCGAGCGAGTGGCCGCGCCCCCCGGCGAGATGAGCTACCTCTCGGTCTTCTGCCAGTACCACGCCCGGGCGCGGGTCGCGTTCGGGGTGCCCGCCTCGGCTTTCGAGCCCGCGCCCAAGGTGAAGTCCGCGGTCCTGGTGCTGGAGCCCTATGACGGTGACGACCGGCTCGACGCCGCCGCCGAGGACAACCTGTGGCGCGTCGTGCAAGCGGGGTTCCGGGAGCGCCGGAAGATGATCCACAACGTGCTCACGCGCCAGCTGCCGATCGAGCCCGGCCGCGTGGACGCCGCGCTCGAGGCGACGGGGATCGCCCGCGACCGGCGGCCGCAGACGGTGGCGGTGGGGGAGTGGATCGCGCTTGCCGAGGCCCTCGGCGAGATCCCGGACGGCCGCTGAGCTCCACGGCCCGATGACGACTGATCCCTCCCGCGCCCTCGCCCCGGTGCTGCGCCTCGCGCCGGCCAAGGTCAACCTCACGCTCGCGGTCCTGGGGATCCGGCCGGACGGCTTCCATGACCTGCACAGCGTGATGGTCCCGCTCGACCTCGCGGACCGGCTCTCGGTCGCAGTCCTGCCGCCGGGCGGCGCGGACACGCTGCACGTGGACGGGTTCGACCCGGGGCCCGCCGCCGACAACCTGGTGCTGCGCGCGATCGCCGCCGCGCGCGAGGCCGCGTGGCCCGCGTGGGGTCGTCCGGAGGCGCCGCCGCCGCTGGCCGCCCGCCTCGAGAAGCGGATCCCGGTCGCGGCCGGGCTGGCGGGCGGCTCGACGGACGCCGCCGCCGCGATGGACGCGGCGCTCGAGGCGTGGGGCGTGGAGCTTGACGAGCCCGCCCGGCACGCCGTCGCCGCCCGCCTCGGTTCGGACGTCCCGTTCTTCCTGGTCGGTGGCCCCGCGCTCGCCGAGGGCCGCGGGGAGCGGCTGACGCCCCTGCGCTGGCTTCGCGACGGCGATCCGGCGGGCGACCGGCCTGGCCTGCTCATCGTGACGCCGTCGTGCGGGGTCTCGACCCCGGCGGCGTACGGGGCCTGGGACGCGGGCGCGCGCCTCGCCGGCGGAGCGGCCCGCCTTGCATCCGCGCACCTTGCCGAGGAGCTGCGATCCGGTCTCCGCCTGGCGGACCTGATGGCCCGCACGTCCGTGCTCGCCGCCGCCAACGACCTGGCGCCCGCCGCCGCGGTCGTCGAACCCGGACTCGTGCCGTTCAAGCGGGCGCTGATCCGGCTGCTCCGCCGCCCGGTCGGCGTTTCGGGCAGTGGGCCCACCCACTGGGCGCTCTATCCTTCGCATGCCGAGGCGTCGGCGGCCGCGGACGTCGTCCGGGCCGCCATCGCTTGCGGCGACCTCGCAGCCCCCGGCCCGCGCGAGCCCTTCGTGGCGGCCACCCGCATCCTCGCCCCGCACGGCGAGCCCCGGAGGGATCGATGACCCGCACCGCAGTCGCCACCACGGACGCCCCCGCCGCCATCGGGCCGTACAGCCAGGCGGTCGCCATGGACTGCCTGTTGTTCTGCAGCGGCCAGCTCGGGCTCGATCCCGCGAGCGGTGCGATCGTGGAGGGCGGCGTGGAGGCCCAGGCGGAGCGGTCCCTGACCAACCTGTCCGCGGTCCTGGCCGCCGCCGGCTCCTCGTTCGCGGATGTCGTGAAGACCACGATCTTCCTCGTGGACATGGGCGACTTCGCCGCCGTCAACGCCGTCTATGCGCGCTTCATGCCCGAGCCGCCGCCCGCCCGCTCCACGGTCGCCGTCGCCGCGCTGCCCAAGGGCGGCCTGGTCGAGATCGAGGCGATCGCGGTCCGGCCGTCGGCATGAGCCGGTCCCTGGGTGAGCGACCGCCGGCGCTGCCGGTCGTCCGGGCGGCGGGCGGTTGACACCCCCGCGCACCCACCCCAGAATCTGCGGCCACACATGACGACATCGCACCCCCCCACGGGCGCCGCCGCTCCACCTGCGGTTGCGCCGTCGCGACCCACACGGCGCCCGATCCCGTGAGCACGACCGGTCCCGGCCTTCCCGTGCGCCGCACGGTCGCCGTCGTGCTCGCCGCCGGCCTCGGCACGCGCATGAAGAGCTCCACCCCCAAGGTCCTCCACCGCCTGTGCGGCCGGACGATGGTGGACTACGTCCTCGATGCGGCAGCCGGCGCGACCGGGTCACGCCCCGTCGTGGTCTACTCGCCCGCCACCGAGGCGGTCCGTGACGCGGTCGCCGACCGCGCCGACGCCGCGCTCCAGGACGTTCCCCGGGGCACCGGCGACGCGCTGCGAGCGGCGCTGGCGGTGCTGGAGCCGGGCGTCGAGGAGGTCCTCGTCCTGTCGGGTGACGTGCCGCTCGTCCGCGCTGATCTCATCTCCGCGCTCATGGAGGCACGGGCGCTCGACGCGGCGGCCATCGCCCTCGTCGCGGTGGATGCCATCGACCCCACCGGCCTCGGCCGCGTCGTGCGCAACGAGGGTGGCACCGTCGAGCGGATCGTCGAGGACAAGGACGCCACCGACGACGAGCGCGGGATCAGCGAGATCAACGCCGGCCTGTACGCGATCGATGCCGCGTGGTTGCGCCGCCGGATCGGCGACCTCCGTCCGTCCCCGTCCACGGGTGAGCTGTATCTCACCGATCTCGTGGCGATGGCGCGCCAGGACGGCCGGCTGGTGGCCGTGCTCGACGTGGACGACGACGGCCGTCTCACCGGCATCAACGACCGCTCGCAGCTCGCCCGCGCCGAGTGGGACATGCGGGTCGAGCTCAACGACCGCTGGATGCGGGCCGGGGTCACGATGGTGGACCCGTCCACGGTCTACCTCGACCACACCGTCGAGCTCGAGCAGGACGTCATCCTCGAGCCCAACGTGAGCATCCGCGGCACCTCCCGGATCGGGGAGCGGACGCGTATCGCGAGCGGCTCGCAGATCGTGGATTCGGTCATCGGGCCGGACTGCGTGGTCTGGGCCAGCATCATCGAGCGGTCCACGGTGGAGGACCACGTCACGATCGGCCCGTTCTCGCACCTGCGGCCGGGCGCCCACATTGGCCGCCGGTCGGAGATCGGCAACTACGCCGAGATCAAGAACAGCCACCTCGGCGAGCACGTCCGCCAGCACCACATGAGCTACTTCGGCGACGCCGAGGTGGGCGCCGACACCAACGTCGGCGCAGGCACGGTCACCGCCAACTACGACGGCGTGCGCAAGCACCGGACCGTCATCGGGGAGCGGGTCTTCCTGGGCGTGGACACCATGCTCCGGGCGCCCGTGACGCTGGGCGACGACTCCAAGACCGGCGCCGGCGCGGTGGTCACCCGGGACGTGCCGGCGGGCAGGCTCGCCGTCGGCATGCCGGCGCGCCTGCGCGATCCGCGGCCGATCCCGGCCGAGGACGCCCCGGAGCCCCCGGCCGGGGCCGCGGCAGCCGGGCCCGCCCGTGAGGACCTCTCCGGGTGAGCTTCCCGTTCGGCGAGATCCTGTTCCTGGTCGTCCTGACGCTGCTCGAGGGTGTGTTCGTCGCCGCGGAGATCGCCCTCGTCTCCATCCGGCGCAGCCGCGTGCAGCAGATGGTGGACGAGGAGCGGCCGGGCGCGAAGCGGGTGCAGCGGTTGCTCGAGGATCCCAGCCGGTTCCTCGCCGTGTCACAGCTGGGACTCACCGTCATCGGGTTCCTCGCTTCGGCCTACGCGGCCGTGAGCCTCTCGGATGGGCTCGCGAGCCTGCTGGTCTCGGCCCGGGTCGATGCCTCGACGGCCCACTTCCTCGCCCTGGTGGTCGTCACGGTCGTTCTCGCCCTGTTCACGATCGTGTTCGCGGAGCTGGTGCCCAAGACCCTGGCGCTCGCCCACCCGGAGCGGTTCGCGCTGACCCTTGCCGGGCCCGTGGACATCATCGGGCGCATCCTCCGGCCGCTCGTCGTTCTGCTGACCACCATCACGCGTGGGGTGACGGGGATGCTCGGCGCGGATGTCACCACCGAGGCCCAGATCACCGCCGAGGAGCTGCGTCTGATCGTGGAGCGCGGCGGCGAGCAGGGGATCCTCGAGGCCGAGGAGGAGCAGATGATCAACGCGGTCATCGAGCTCGGCGGCCGCCGGGTCCACGAGGTCATGGTGCCGCGGGTCGCCATCGTCGCCCTGCCGTCGCTCGCATCCTTCGACCAGGCCATCGACACGATCGTGGCGGAAGGCCACTCGCGGGTGCCCGTGTACGAGTCGTCCGTGGACGAGGTCGTCGGCATCCTCTACGCCAAGGATCTCCTCCCGTTCGTCAAGTCCACCTCGGGCGGACGCCCCGACCTGCGCTCGCTGCTGCGGACCCCGGTCTTCGTGCCGGAGTCGATGTCGATCGACGACCTGCTGCACGAGTTCCAGCGACGCAAGGTGCACATCGCGATCGTGCTCGACGAGTACGGCGGCACCGCCGGCCTGGTCACGATCGAGGACCTGCTCGAGGAGATCGTCGGCGAGATCCAGGACGAGTACGACGAGGAGGAGCCGCTGGTCGAGCGGATCGACGAGGACCGCTACCGCGTGGACGGCCGCGCATCGGTGGACGACCTCGGCGACTTGTGGGACCAGAAGCTCGAGCTCGAGGACGACGACGAGTACGACACCGTCGGCGGCCTGGTCTACCACCGCGTCGGAGGCATCCCGCAGCCGGGCGATGAGATCCGCCTCGACGGCATGCGGCTGACCGTGGAATCGACCGATGGCCGGCGCGTGGGCAAGGTCCTGGTCATGCGCGAGCGGCCGGTTGACGACGAATCCTCACCGGGCGGCGAGGAGTAGGGTCCCCCATCCCGGCCGCACCCGGTCCGGGTTCCTCCTGCTGTAACGGATCCATGGCGTTCGCGTCCACACACCAGGCACGGCCTCGTGCCCGCATTGGCAGCGAGCGCAAGACGGCGGCGAGCGCCCCTGGCGACGTCTCCCGCGAGCAGGTGGACCGATGGACGAGGACGATTCCATCCGCGCCGCGGAAGCGGACGACCGGCCCGAGCGCGACGCCATCCGGCCGGTGGTGGTCGTGCCGCGTCGGCCGGGACCGCTCCGCCCCCTCGGACCGGATGCCAGGGCGGGCGACGACCTCGACACCCTGATCGATGAGGTGTTCGGGCCGAGCACCAGCGAAGGCCCTGGCGTCTTCGATGTCGTGCTGGTCGTGGCGGGGGCCGGGCTGATCGCCTGGTCCTTCCTGGGGGGTGGCGCCGGTCCGTGGTTCGCGATCGGGGTCGGACTGGTCGTCCTCGGCATCGCGCTCCCTGCCCGCAGCCTGCTGCGTGCGGCCGGGGCCCGCCGCGCCGCCCGCCGCGACAGCCGGCTCCTGGGCAGCGGGATCCCGCTCGACCTCTCCGACGCGTCGGTGGGCGCACTTGCCGGCTCGTATGAGGCCCTCGTGCATGCGGCGCAGCTGCCCGGCGTGACGACGGGAGCCGCGTCGGTCGAGGCTGCCCACGCCGCGGTCCTGGAGGCCGCCTCGCTGCTGGGCGGCCGGCCGCCGCTGACCGACGAGGAGCGAGCCTACGTCGAACGGCGGACCAGGGCCATCCGCGATCTTGCGAGCCAGCTGCTCAAGGTGAGCCGTGCGTGGCAGCGGTCCAGGCTCGCTGACGGCGCGGATGTGACGGCCGAAGCCTTGGAGCGGGCGGCCGCGGTGGTCAAGGCGAGGGAAGCGCTCGAGGCCGGAGCCGGCGTGGGCGCCGTTGACGAGCTGGAGCGGATCCGGGCCCGGCTGCGCGGGGATCCCCGGCCATGATGGACCCTGAGCCCCAGCGCCCCTCGCTCGAGGCGATGCACCGCGGCGGGCCGCTCGTCTGGCTGGTCCTGCCGTTCGTCGCGGTGTTCCTCATCGGGCGCTGGCTAGCGAATCTCCTCGCCCGGGGATTCGTCCGAGCCCTCCGGGCGACGGGCGACGCCCTGCTCTCGCTGATGGGCGTCCTTGGCCGCTCGGCCCGCGCGGTCGTCCGCACGCTCCTTGCGGTCGCCGGTGCGCTGGGCGATGTCGTCACGGCCGTTGCCCGACGCATCGCCGTGCCGCTGCGCGCCATCGTCCATGCGGTCGAGGGCGCCCTGTGCGCAACGGGCCGCGCGCTCCGCGAGGTCGGCATCCGACTGGTGCTGGTTCTGCGCTTCCTCGCCCACCAGGTCGCCCGGCCCACCAGGGCGATCGGCCGGGTGCTGGCCGCCATCATGGCCCGCATCGGGATGCTCCTGCGAGCGTTCGGCCATGTCCTCGCGAGCGTGCTCCGGGTGACGTGGGCGGCCGTGCGCCGCTTCTGGGTGCGCGCCGCCGCCATCGCGCGGGTGTTCGGCCATGCGATCGCGGAGGTTCTCCGCGCGGCCGGCCGCGGGCTCCGGGAGGTGGGCGCCCGCCTCGCGCTGGTCCTTCGCTTCGCGGCCCACCAGGTCGCCCGGCCCGTCCGGGCATTCGGCCGCCTGCTCGCGGAGATCGGCAGGCGGCTCGGGGAAGTCCTGCGTGCCGCCGCCCACCTCGTCGCCCGGGGGGTCCGGCTGCTCGGGCAGGCCATGACCCGGGGGTTGCGGCTTTGCTGGCGCCTGCTGGTCCGCCTGGCCGTCGCCTGTGAGCCCGGTGTCCGGTTCGCGGCCGGTCTTGGCCGCCGGCTCGCCGCACGAGCGCTCGTGGCCTGCCTCGCCCTGCTGCTCTGCGTCCGGCTTCTCCTGCAGGCCGGAGCCACGGCAGTCCGACTGATCCTCCGGGCGGCGCGTTCCGGCGTCCGCCTGGCAGCGACGCTGGTCCTGGCCGTCCTGCGCCCGCCGGCACGCCTGTGCGTGCGCCTCGTGCGAGCCGCCGTCCGGGCGATCTCCGTCGTACTCCGGGCCGGCGGACGCGTCGTCGTCCGCATCTTGTTCGCGGCGTGGAGAGCAGCGCGCATCGCGGGCGGGGCCGTCCGCCGGGCTGCCGTCACGGCCTGGGTCCGGGTGCTCGGACCTGCCCTTGCGACGGCTCGTCGGGCGTTCATCGTCGCGGCGGCCATTGCCGTGATCGTTCCCTACCGGGCGGTCCGCGCAGCAGCCAACCGCGTGGTCCAGATCCTGCGCCGTCCGCCGCCCGCCCCGATCCGGGCGCTGGTGGCAGCCATCCGGGCCGCAGGGAGTGCGCTGCGGCGGTCCATTGCCAATGCCCGCGACGGGATCCGGACCGCCATATCCGATGCCCGCGCCGGTATCCGGCACCTGGTCGGGCGTGCGCCCACCGGAGGCCCACTCGACACGGTCGGCCGGAAGCGGCACCCTCGCCGCCGCCCGCATCTCCCGGACAGCCACCCCTGATCCGGACAAAGGAGGTTCTGCACATGTTCACGTCGATCCGCCGCTGGTGGCGCTATCTGGGCGCCAGGCTGGGGATGGAGCTCGAGGAGATCGCAGACCCGAAGGTCCAGCTGGAGCAGGCGATCGGTGAGGCACGCGAGCAGCATCGTCTGCTCACGGAGCAGGCCGCCAACGTGATCGCCGGCCAGGTGCAGCTGCAGGGACGGCTGGAACGCTCGATCGAGGAATACGGCCGGGTGACGGCGTCGGCGCGACAGGCGCTGCTGCTGTCCGACCAGGCGCGGCAGGAGGGCAACGAGACCAGGACGACCGGGATGGAGCAGGCGGCCCAGGGGTTCGCGGCGCGCCTGATCGCCCTCGAGCGCGAGATCGAGTCGCTCAAGCGCTCGCTCCTCGACGCCACCGCCGCCTCGGACCGTGCGAAGCAGGCTGTCGCGACGAGCTCCGTCGTGCTCCAGAAGCGGCTGGCAGAGCGTGAGGCGCTGCTGAGCAGGCTCGAGCAGACCCAGATGCAGGAGCAGATGAATGCCGCCATGCGCCAGCTCTCGGCGGGCGTCGGCTCCGATGTCCCGACGCTGGACGAGGTCCGCGAGAAGATCGACCGGCGCTTCGCCGCGGCCCAGGCCATGACGGAGATCAGCGGGGCGGGCGTGGACATGCAGATGCTCGAGGTGGAGCAGGCGCAACGCGCCGCGGAGACGGAGGCACGGCTGGGCGAGCTGCGCACGCAACTCGGCATCTCGGCGATCCCCATCGAGCGGCGCGCGCTGGCGGCCACGGCGACCGTGCCCCAGGAATCGCAGGGGTCGGCCGAGTCATAGAGGGAGGATCGCCGGCCGTCGTCGGGCGCGTCCGGCACACGGTGCTGTCGTGGTCGCGAGCGACCGATACCTGGACGACGTGCCTGGACGACGTGCCCTTGGGCGCGCGATGTCGCACAGCCCGGTGTTCCTCCCTACCCGCCGGGAGCGGTGTCCGTGAACTCGTAGAGCCCCACGACCCGGCCTTCCGGCAGCACGATGGGGTAGGTCCGAACCAGTCGGAAGCCGAGCCCGGTCCAGCGGGTCCCTTCCGTCCCGTCCGTATAGGCGAACATGCAGCACGCCCTGCCCTCGCGGTAGTACCGGACAAGCGCCCGCTCGTACTCCGCCGTGGTCATGCCGAACACGTATCCCTGGAGGACGGCCCGGGAGGTCCCGTACAGCTGCATCGCGAACGAGAGGCCGCCCGCCGTGACCCGACCGTCGGTGACGGTTGCCGACTCGATCATCGCGTCGCGGTAGGTGGTCCGCACGTGCGTGAACACGAACCTCATGTCGATCGAGGCCAGCGGGGCCAGCATCGAGACCATGAGCACCGCGGCGGCCGCCATCGCGACGCGGCGGCGGCGCCATCCGATCAGCATCACCAGGAGCGCGCCGCCCCCGACCACCGCCCCAGCCATCAGCAGTGACGCCCCGGCGCCGGACCAGCGCACGTCGCGCAACGCGGCGAACCCGGGCACCTGCCGCAGCACCTCCCAGGTGACGGTCGTGGGCGGCAGGGTGAGCAGGATCCCCAGAACCACGGCGCCCGCCGCAAGGGCGATCCACGCCGGCCAGGCCCACGAGCCTGCCCGGCTCGTGGAGCACCGCACGCGGAAGGCGTCGAGGCGCAGCAGGCCCGTCAGCACGATCGGGACCACCAAGGGCAGCAGGACCAGCATCTTGCGTTGCGGGTAGTCCGACTGCACCGTGGTCTGCGCGAGGAGCCCGAGGCCCAGCGCCATGATGGCGATCCCGAGCCGGTCCCGGCTCTGCCATGCCCACCATGCGAACACCGGGATCGTCGCCAGCCCGATCGCCATCAGCGGACGGTCGAGCCGGAAGGAGTTGCCGAGCACGATGTCCCACAGGTTGCCCGGATCGAAGCCTGCCACGCGTCCGGCGTCGTGGGCAGCGGCCACCCAGCGGGCATACCAGCCTGACGGCGTGTCGCCGTAGACGGCGTACACCCAGGCGAAGTAGGTGGCCACCGCCGCGACGCTGCCTGCGCCGGCGAGCGCGGCGGCGCGGACGGCGCCGCGCACCCCGCCGCCGGGTGTCCGCCATGCCCACACCGTCGCGGCGAGAATGACGCCCGGGACCAGGAAGGCGTTGTAGAGGTAGCCGAACGTGGCGGCGAGCCCCGCCAGGGCGCCGAGCGCGAGCAACCGCCGGCCCCGGGGTGACGGCCCCGGGAACGTCCCCCGCTCGACGAGCCAGAGCAGGACCGCGATGACCGCGAGCCGGCCCGACGTCGCCTCGACCACTCTCGCCGACATCAGGAACCCGAAGTCCGCCAGCAGCAGCGCGGCCACCGCCGCGAGGATCGCCCAGCCGGGGATCGGGAGCCACGCGCCGTCGGCACGGGCCCTGGCGATCATCCCCCGCGCGACGGCGGACATCGCCCCGAACGTGATCAGCGCGAACACGACCGATGAGAGGCGGAACCCCCAGTAGTCCCAGCCGAAGGTGAGCGTGATGGCGGTCGCCGCGCTCTGCAGGACGTTCATGGGGGCACCCTCGATCGGCACCCAGGGCGCGTCCTGGTGGGTCCACGTCCCGTACTGGTGGAGGTTGAACGCGGGGAGCGTGTAGGTGGCCTCATCGAGAGGCTGGTACTGCGCGAGCGCCCACGGCGGAACGTCCCGGTCGAGGTGGACCAGCCGCGAGGCGAGGAAGACGGCCACGACGGCGACCCAGGGAAGCCAGGAGCGCCAGGTCGCCGCCAGCCGCATCATCCCCCCTTGTCGCTTGAGCCCGGCAGTGGCGTGCCTGCCGTCAGGCGCTGATCACCGCGTTGATGATCCCGATGAGCTTCTCCCGCGACGCCGGCTCGACAACGGTCAGCGCGTCGAGCTCCGCGAGGCACAGGTCGCGGTGACGGCGTGCCTCGGCGCGGGTGAAGTCCGCGGCGCCCGCCCGCTCGAGGATGGCGACCACCTCGGCCACCTGCTCGCTGGACGGCTCCGGGACGGCGGAGAGCTCGGTGAGGCGCTCGCGGTCCACGGTGGTGGCGTGCTCGAACGCGTACAGGACCGGCAGGGTCTTCTTGTGGCGGGCCACGTCGGTGGGCACCTTGCCGGTCTTCTGCTCCACGCCCCAGATGCCCAGCAGGTCATCGTTGAGCTGGAAGGCGAGACCCAGCGACCAGCCGAAGCGGCGGTAGCCCGTGATGACCGCCTCGTCATCGGTGGCGAGCAGGGCGCCGGCCTCGATCGAGGCCGAGATCAGGGCCGCGGTCTTGCGGCCGATCATGTCGAAGTAGAGGTCAACGGTCATCGGCTCGCCGGACGCGGAGGTGGCGATGTCGATGTACTGGCCCTCGCACAGGCGCACGCACGTCTCGTCGTAGAGGCGCATCAGCCGGAGCACCTTGGCGTCCGAGAAGCCGAGGTCCGTCAGCCGGTGGAGGGCGACGCGGCTGAGGCTGAAGATCAGGTCGCCGGTGTTGATCGCCTGGGGGACGCCGTGGATCGCCCACAGGGTGGGGCGATGCCGTCGCTCGACGTCGCCGTCCTCGATGTCGTCGTGGACCAGGCTGAAGTTGTGGCCGAGCTCCACGGCGGCGGCACCGGGCAGGGCGCGGGTGTGCTCGCCGGTGATCGACTGGTAGGCGAGGAGGCCCAGCAGCGGCCGCATGCGCTTGCCGCGCGGGCCGCTGGAGCCGTCGAGGCCCAGGTGGTAGCGGATCATCTCGTAGACGCCGACCGTGGACGCATCGCGGTCGCGCACCACGCCGAGGATCTCGGCCTCGGTGTCGGCCAGGAGCTGGTTGAGGTCGATTTCGGAGGAGACGGTCATGGGATTGGAGTGTAGCGGCTTCCGTCGATAACGTGTTCGCCGAAAGTAGCCTGTTGGATCCGCGGGTGCCCGGACCGCATTGCAGGAGACCTGACCGCCTGCGGAGACGCCCGCGGAAACGCCCCCGGACCACCCCTGTCGCGGAGTGCTACCGTCGCACTCGTGCCCGCACCCCGCCGCTATGTCACCGATGCCATCGTCCTCTCCCGGTTCGACCTGGGCGAGGCTGATCGCGTCCTGACCCTGATCACCCCCGAGCACGGCAAGCTCAAGGCGATCGCCAAGGGGATCCGGCGGCCGACGAGCCGCCTGGGCGGGAGCCTGGAGCCGTTCGCGGAGCTCACCGTGGGGCTGGCGCGCGGTCGCACCTTCGACGTCGTCACCGAGGTCCGCGTGGGCCACGCCTGGCTGCGCCTGCGGGACAGCCTCGAGTCGGCGGCCACGGCCTGGTACCTGGCCGAGCTGGCGGACCGGAGTCTCGAGGAACGTCACGAGGCGGAGGCGCTGTACGCGCTCCTGCACCGCGCCTACGAGCTGCTCGATGCGGGGATGGCCCCCGGGCGCGTCGCGCGCTGGTACGAGATGCACCTCGCGGACGAGCTGGGCCAGCGACCCGAGGTTGACCGCTGCGTCGAGTGCGACCGGATGCTGGAGGCGTCGGAGTCCTTCCGCTGGGTCCCGCCGCTCGGCGGCGTCGTCTGCAGCCGCTGTCCCGGGCCGCCGGCGGATCGCGCGGGCCTCGGACTCGATGCGCTCAAGCTGCTCAAGGCCTACCAGCGTCTCGACATCGAGGCGATCGCCGCGCTCCGGCTGTCCGACGCGGTGGAGCGCGAGGTGGAGGCCGCCATGCGCGACTTCATGCGCATCGCGCTCGAGCGCGAGCCGCGTTCGCTCGCCTTTCTCGACGAGGTCCGATCAACGCCGGCCAGGCGGCCGGCCCACGCCTGACACGGGAGGCAATGGTGATCTTCGACTCCGGTTCCGACTCCGACGTCCATGCCCTCGAGCGCCTGGGCTCCGACATGGTCGGCTGGCTCACGACCGTCACCCCCGACGGACAGCCCCAGAGCTTCCCGATCTGGTTCCTGTGGGACGGCGCGGAGCTCTCGATCTACAGCGACCGGCGGGCGAAGCGCAACGTGAACGTCGCCGCCAACCCGAAGGTCTCCCTGCACCTCAACAGCGATCCCAAGGGCGGCGACGTCGTGATCGTCGAAGGTGAGGCCCGGATCGATTCCGACGCCCCGGCCATGGTGGACAACACCCTGTACGTGGCCAAGTACGCGGCCTGGATCCGTGAGTTCATGAACAACCCCGAGGAGATGTACGCGATCTACAACGTCGTGATCCGGATCCGGCCCACCCGCGGCCGGGCCTTCGGGGCGTGAGCGCGCTCCGAAGGCTGGCGGCCCTCGCCGGGGTCGCGACGATCGGGGCGGCGGTCGCGCGGCCGGTGCTGGACGCGATCGTGGCCCGCATCGAGGCGCGGATGAACCCGCTCCTGCCGCTGCCGGCGACGCCGGTCTCGGAGCGGGCGACGGCACTCCACGCGACGCTCCGGGTCGCCGACCTGCACGCGGACTCGCTGCTGTTCGGGCGAGACCTGCTGGTGCGCGGGGATCGAGGCCACGTGGACGTGCCGCGCCTGATCGAGGGCCGTGTCGCGCTCCAGGTCCTCTCGATGGCGGTCAAGACGCCGCGCAGGATGAACTACGACCACAACAGCGGCGACAGCGACGAGATCATCACGCTCGCGCTCGCGAACCGCTGGCCGCCGGCCACCTGGACGCGGCTGCTGCCGCGGGTCGCGCACCTCGCCGCCCAGGCCCGGCGCCTCGAGGCCCGCTCCGGCGGCTGGTTCCGGATCATCGAGACCCGGGACGACCTGGCCGCCTATCTCGCGGACCACGCCGCGCAGCCCTGGACCACGGCCGGCCTGCTCTCGATCGAGGGCGCCCACGCGCTCGACGGCGACCCGGCCAACGTGGACGTGGTGGCCGATCTCGGCATCCGGATGATCTCGCCGTCCCACTTCTTCGACACCGGGTTCGGCGGGTCCGCGCACGGCATCGAGCAGGGCGGTCTCACGGCGGCCGGGCGCGACATGATCCGCCGCATGGAGGCACGGGGCGTGATCCTCGATGTCGCCCATGCATCAGCCCGCACGATCGACGACGCGCTCGAGGTCGCCACCCGTCCGGTGGTCGCGTCGCACACGGGCGTGCGCGGGATCATCGACAACTCGCGCAACCTGACCGATGCCCAGCTGCGGGGAATTGCCGCGACCGGTGGCCTCGTCGGGATCGGCTTCTGGCCCACGGCCTGCGGCGGCGACGACGTCTCGTGGATCGCGCGCTCCATCGCCTACACGGTCGAGCGGATCGGGATCGACCACGTCGCCCTGGGATCGGACTGGGACGGCGCGGTCCAGGTGCCGTTCGACGCGGCGAACGTGGTCCGGCTCACCGACGCGCTGCTCGAGGCCGGCCTCGACGAGGCGGGGATCCGGGCGGTGATGGGGGAGAACGTGCTGCGCGTGCTGGCCGAGGCGCTGCCGCCCGCCTGATCGCGGCCCCTGGTCCGTTCTCGGACAGGGCGCGGAACCCGGCCCGCCGGGTCGCTTGCGGGTTCAGGCGCCGTGCGCCGTTCCGTCGTCGATGGGCGGTGCAGCCTCCACCGGCTCAGCGGGAGCCTGGTCGCGGGGCGTCCCCAGCTTGCGCTCCTTGCCCGCGAGCAGGCGCGCGATGTTGTCCTTGTGGAAGACCCAGACCAGCGCGAACCCGCCGAACCCGTACAGGTGGTACCAGGGGCTCAGGGGCACGATCGCGGTCTGGATGGAGAGCAGGATCCAGGCCGCCAGCGAGCCCGACAGGGAGCCCAGCGACGAGTACCTGGTCACCAGGATCATGCCGACGAAGATCGGCAGGATGGCGAAGGCGACCAGCGGCGAGAGCATCAGCAGGCCGCCGAAGCTGGGTGCCACGCCGCGTCCGCCGCCGAAGCCCAGGAAGATCGACCGGCTGTGGCCGATCACGGCGGCGAGGGCGGCGATGACGGCGACCGCGTCGCCCGCGCCCACGCCCCAGGCGAGGAGCACGGCGGCGGAGCCCTTGGCCGCGTCCAGCAGGCCCGAGAGGAGCGCGAGCCGCGGGCCCACTGCCCGCATCATGTTGGAGCCGCCGGTCCGTCCGCTGCCCATCGTGCGGGGGTCGGGACCGCCTGCGAGCCGCGCCACGATGACGCCCCACGGCAGGCTGCCGATGACGTAGGCGGCAGCCACGACGAGGACGGCTCGGACGATCTCGACGGTGTTCACGAGCCGCGAGTATACGTGCCGGTCAACCGCTGCCCGGGGGCGTCGTGCGGGCTATGCGTCACGCGTCCCACGGATCACCTCGGCGAGCAGGCGCTCCGGGCGTCCGGCGAGGGCGGCGGTGGTCGCGAGGTCCGCCGCCGCCGCCTCCACCAGGCGGGTGAGTGCACCGTTGATCGGGGTCGCGATGCCCAGCCGGGCGCCGGTCCTGGCGACCGCGCCGTTGAGCCAGGCGACCTCCGTCCGGGGTCCGGGCGGGGTCTGCGGCTCGGCGTTGGCGCCAGCC
>JBAXFC010000018.1:0-18049 GCA_037140135.1 Chloroflexota bacterium | reverse complement strand
CATATCGCCTGCGCGCACACCCGGCAGCGGCGCCCCGAACGCCGGGGAGAGCAGCTGCATCGCCGTGGCCCGCGACAGCGCCGCCCCGAACCGCACGACCAGCTGCCCCTCCTCGCGCGCCACCGAGGCGACGCCCGCGGACTCGGCCGAGAGCCGCAGCTCCGCCACCTCGACGAGGCGCAGCACAGGCGCCGGCATCGGCCCGAAGCGGTCGGTGACCTCCTGGCGGAAGGCAGCGAGGTCGCCACCGTTCCGTGCCCGCGCCAGCCGCCGGTAGAGCTCCAGCTTCTGGGCCGTCTCGGGAACATACGTGTCGGGCAGGTGGGCGTCCACCGGCAGGTCCACCACGGCCTGCGGTACCGCGCGCACCGGCGCCCGCTCCTCGCGCCGCGCCTTCGCCTCCTCCACGGCCTCCGCCAGGAGCCGCGAGTAGAGGTCGAACCCCACCGAGGCCATGAACCCGCTCTGTTCCCCGCCGAGGATGTTCCCGGCGCCCCGGATCTCGAGGTCCGCGAGCGCGATCTGGAACCCGGCGCCCAGCTCCGACGCGTTGAAGATCGCCTGGAGCCGCTTGCGCGCCTCCTCGCTCATCCGCTCGCGCCGCCGGTACAGCAGGTACGCGTACGCTCGCCGCGACGACCGCCCCACCCGCCCGCGGAGCTGGTAGAGCTGCGCGAGGCCCAGCGTGTCCGCCCGGTCGATGACGATGGTGTTGGCGTTGGGGATGTCGAGGCCGCTCTCGATGATCGTGGTGCAGACGAGGACGTCGGCGGCGCCGTCGGCGAAGGCGAGCATGACCTTCTCGAGCGCGCCCTCGGGCATCTGCCCGTGGCCCACGAGCATCCGCGCGCCCGGCAGCAGCCGCCGCAGCTGCTCGGCCTGGGCCTCGATCGTCTCGACCCGGTTGTGAACGTAGAAGACCTGGCCGCCGCGATCGAGCTCGCGCAGGATCGCGTCGCGCACCAGGCCCGCCGACGCCTCCGCCACGCGGGTCTGGATCGGCAGCCGGTCCTCGGGCGGCGTCTCGATGACCGAGAGGTCCCGGATGCCCGCGAGCGCCAGGTTCAGCGTGCGCGGGATCGGCGTCGCGGAGAGCGTCAGCACGTCCACCGCGGAGCGGAGCTGCTTGAGCCGCTCCTTGGCCGCCACCCCGAACCGCTGCTCCTCGTCCACGACGACCAGCCCCAGGTCCCGGAATGCCACGTCCTTCGACAGGAGCCTGTGGGTCCCGATGACGATGTCCACAGAACCGGCGGCCAACCCCGCCACCGTCGCGTCCTGCTCCTTCGCGCCCACGAACCGCGACAGCAGGCGCACGTTCAGAGGAAACGCCGCGAACCGCTGCGAGAACGTCTTGAAGTGCTGGCCCGCAAGCACCGTCGTCGGGACGAGGACCGCCACCTGCTTGCCGTCCTGGGTCGCCTTGAACGCCGCCCGCAGCGCGATCTCGGTCTTGCCGTAGCCGACGTCGCCCACCACGAGCCGGTCCATCGGCTTGCGCTGCTCCATGTCGAGCTTGACCTCGATCGCGGCTCGCAGCTGGTCCGGCGTCTCCTCGTACGGGAACGACGCCTCCATCTCCATCTGCCAGGGTGAGTCGGGCCCGAAGGCGAACCCCTCGGCCGCCTCGCGCTTGGCGTAGAGCTTGAGCAGCTCCTCGGCGAGGTCGGTGACAGCCTTGCGCACGCGCTGCTTGGTCCGCAGCCAGTCCGTGCCGCCAAGCCTGGAGAGCTGCGGGTTCTCGCCGCCCGAGTACCGCGAGACGCGGTTGATCTGCTCCACCGGGACGAAGATCCGGTCGTCCCCCGCGAACGAGAGCTCGAGGTAGTCCCGCTCCTCGCCCGGCGCCCCGCGCCGCAGCATCTGCTCGTAGCGCGCGATGCCGTGGTCGATGTGGACGACCATGTCGCCGGCCGCCAGGCGCTCGAGGATGTCGCGCGGGACCACCCGGCGCATCGCCTTGGGCCGGCGGACGCGCACCGACCCGAAGAGCTCGCGGTCGGTGACAACAGCGAGGCCGTCGGGGCCGCCGGTGAAGCCGCCGTTGAGACTGCGCTCCACGAGCGCGATGGCGCCCGGCGGCGGCGCCTCCACGACGCGATTGACGATCCCGACCGGATGCCCGGCCTCGCCGAGGAGCTCCGCGATGCGCGGCGCCTGGTCCGAGCAGAGCACGACGCGCGCCCGGTCGGCGAGCCAGTGCTCCACGCCATCGACCAAGCGTTCCGTCCGTCCGGGCGGCAGCACGGGCTCGCGCCAGCCGAAGAGATCGCCGGAGGTGAGGCCCTTGGAGGCGAAGGCCATGCCGTCGGCCTCGGCGGGCTCCGACTGCCAGGTGAGCTCCAGCGTCCGCGCACCGTGGAGGCGGCGCTTCCAGTCGATGGCCGGGAGGAAGGAGGTCGGCCAGTCCCTGGGCAGCTCGCCCTGCTCCACGAGCTCGCCGTGGCGCTCCTCGGCCTGGCGCCAGAGGAAGTCGGCGGCATCGGCGAGGTCGCCGGGCTCGTCGAGGACGAACAGCGTGTCGGGGTCCAGGTGGTCGAGGCCGGTGGAGGGGGCCAGGAGCCGTGCCCAGACCTCGGCCGCATCGCCCACGGCGACGGCACGCCCGGCCGAGGCGGCGGTCGCGGGACGCTCCAGCGTCGCCTCCCCACCGAAGCGCGCGAGGTCCTGCGCCAGGCGCTCCGGCAGCTTCCCGGCAAGCCGTCCGAGACGGCCGCTGATCCCGGCGGCGCCGCCGGGCGGGAGCAGGAACTCCGTCGCCGGGAGGAGGGCCAGCTCGCGCACGGCCTCGACGGACCGCTGGTCGGTGGGATCGAACGCACGCAGGGAGTCGATCTCGTCGCCGAAGAACTCGATCCGTACCGGCAGCGGCGCCGACGGCGGAAAGACGTCCACGATGCCGCCGCGCCGCGCGAACTCGCCGCGCCCGGCCACCTCGAGGACTGGCGTGTACCCGCGCTCGAAGAGCTCCGCGAGGAGCGCATCCAGCCCCACCCGCGTGCCGCCCTTGAGCACCCGCAGCCGTTCCGGCAGGTCGGTCGGGGCGATGGTCGCCTGGAGCAGTGCCTGGACGCTCGCGACCATGATCCGCGCGCGGCCCGAGCGCCATGACGCGAGCGCCGCAACCCGGGCCGCCGTCTCGTCCGGCACCAGCTCGGAGCGCTCGTACGCGAGCGAGGTCCGCGGCTCGAGGATCGCCACGAGCGACGGGTCGCCCAGCCAGGCGCCCAGCTCCTCCGCCACGCGGTCGCCGATCTCCGCATCCCGGCCGATCCAGCAGATCCGCTCGCCGGCTGCAACGGACGCGAGGGCTGCGGCGAGGTACGACTTGGCGCCGTGCGGGACGGCGGTCAGCCCGACGTGGCGCCCGTGCATCGCGGGTGCAGCAACCGGTCCCAGCCGCTCCCGGAGCGCTCCGAAGGACCCGGTGGCGTGCAGCAGCCGCGGCAGCGCCGCGAGATCCGGTGCCCTCCGTCCCGCCGCGCGTGCGGCCGACCGGTCGGTTGCTGCTGCCGACGATGCCGCGCGGACCGTCCGCCGGGCACGGGACGCCCCGCCGCCCGAACCGCCCGGGGCCTCCGGCCGCGCCGCCGGATCGAGCAGCTCCACCTCGGCTTCGGCCGACGCCCGGTCAAGATCGACCTGCGCTTCGGTGACCTCGGCCGCGGCCCGACGCTCGGCCCACTCGCGCGCGACCTTGTCGGCGACACTGCGTTGCCGGGTGGTCCGTCCGCGGAACCTGTCGCCGGTCGTCAACGCCGGCCCCGACCACCGTCGCGATCGCCCGGGGCGTCGTCGCCGCCGCCGAGGATCTTGCGCCAGCCGGTCCTGGTGCGCCGGACACCGGAATCATCCGCCGGCCCACCAGGCTCGCCCGGGCCCGGCAGCGGAGCGCCGCCGGCGGCCTCACCACCCGGGCTGCACTGCAGCTCGAAGGAGTTGAAGCGGTTCGCCGCCCGCGACGTCCCCTCCCGCGCCCAGGCCTCCACCGCCTCGGCGGCCGCGTCGAGCAGGATCGGCAGGCAGGCCCGCTCATCGGCCGCGAACTTGGACAGCACGTGGTCCACGGCTCCCCGCCCGGGCTCGCCGATCCCCACCCGCAGCCGGGCGTACTTCTCGGTCCCCAGCTCGTCGATGATCGAGCGCAGGCCGTTGTGCCCGCCGTGCGACCCCGACTCGCGGAAGCGCAGCTTGCCAAAGGGCAGCGCGAAGTCGTCCGCGATCACGAGGACCTCCGCGAGCGGCACCCGGTTGCTCGCGAGCAGCTTGCGCACCGCGACGCCGGAGTCGTTCATGAAGGTCTGCGGCTTGGCCAGGATCAGCTCGAGGCCCTTGGTCCGGATCTCGATCACGGACGACGCGTCACGGTTCCGGCCCCGGCCGGCCCGGCCTGCCCGGTCCGCGAGCCGGTCGAGCACCATCCAGCCGATGTTGTGGCGGGTCTCCGCGTACTGGCCGCCCGGGTTGCCCAGGCCCACGACGAGCTTCACGATCCCTGCGACTCCTCCAGCGAGGGCGTGATCCCCCGGGACAGGTCCCGGACCGGACACGCCGACCGGCCCCGGGACGACGTCCGACGGGGCTCGACGCCATGGTACCGCGCGCCTGCCGGGCGGCCCTTGTGCGGGACGGGCAGCCGGCGCCCAATGGACGCGCCAGGGAGTCACGTACCCGGTGGCCAGGACGTCACAGACTCGGCCGCAGCAATGGAGCCGTACCCAGATCCGGCAGCGACCGTGGGAGCACACACCATGAGCGACGCATCGGCGGCGCGTCCCCTGCATCGGCGCTGGACAACGAAGGACCGCGCGGCGGCCCTCGGCGCCCTGCTCATGGCGGGCGTCCTGCTCGCCACCTGTGCCAGCCCGGCCCCGTCGGGCGCACCCGCCTCGCCGCCGGCCACCGCGGCCCTCGGCACGCCCGCAGCAGGCTCGCCCGGCGCCAGCCCGACGCCCGGCGTGACGCCGCTCCCGAGCGATGCCCCCGCCGATGGCCGCTGGACCGGCGTGACCCTGCTCCCGATCGCGCCCGTCGCCACCCTGGAGCCGCTCCACACGGCGGCCGCCGGCGTCATCGCCGACACCGCCTTCCGCCTTACCCCACTCGACGGCTCGGACCCGCTGGTCATGGCGGCCGGGCTGGTCGCCGAGCCCGCCGTCACCTTCACGGCAACCACGGACGGCGCCGCCGCCCTCGTCAAGCCGGCGACACCACTTCGCGCCGGCGGCCTCTACCGCTTCTCCCTCCGCTCCGCCGACGGGTCAACGCGGGCCGCCTGGGCCGTGCAGGCCGTGGGCCCGCTGCACGTGGCGCGCACGACGCCGGGAGACATCACCACCGACGTGCCGCTCAACACCGGCATCGAGATCACCTTCGACCAGGACGGGGTCGGCCTCGCCGATGCGAAGCCGTACATCACGGTCACCCCGGCGACGCCCGGCCACCTCGTGGGGGACGGCCGCACGATCGCCTTCGTGCCCGACCGGGCGCTCAAGGCGGCGACCTTGTACCGGGTCACCGTGCGGCATGGCCTGCCGCTGGCCGGCACCTCGATGACCCTCGAAGAAGACCACGCCTTCGCCTTCGAGACCACGGGCGCTCCCGCGCAGACGACCAGGGTGGACTTCTCGCACCAGCTGATGCAGGTCTCGCCCGATGAGCGCGCAGAGATCACCGTGCGGGTGGACCACGCGACCGACGCGGACGGCAACAACCTCGGCCCGAACCCCAAGCGGCTCGACGTGGCGGCCTACCGGCTCGCCGGCCTCGACGCGGCCATCGCCGCCTGGCGGACGCTGCGCGCCGCGCCCGATTGGGGTGCCACCGGCACCGCCCCGATCAACACCGGGACCCTGACCCGGGTCGTCCACGCCACCGTGCCCCTGCGCCGCTACGACCCCGGCAATGACTGGGAGCAGCTGATCCGGCTTCCCGCCCGGCTGCCGGCGGGCTACTACGTCGTCACCGAGACATACCTGGGCGTCACCCGCCAGATGGTCCTCGAGTCCACCAGCCTCGCCGTGTACACGCAGGTCACCGAGACGCGCACGGTCGCCTGGGTCAACGACACGCTGATCGGCGGGCCCGTCGACGGCGCCGGCGTCAACCTGTCCGGCGCCTCCCTGGGCACCACGGGCGCGGACGGACTCCTGGTCGCCCGGACACCGGCCCGGATCACGAACGCGACGCCCGGCGATGACGAGCCGCTGCTCATCGTGCGCAAGGGCAGCCGCTCCGTCTTCGTGGAGGCGGGCGGCCGGCTCTGCGGCGTCTGCGGCGAGACCGGCTCCAGCCCCTGGTGGCGGATCCTCTCGCTGGACCGCTACCAGTACCGGACCACGGACACCGTGCTGGCCTGGGGCGTGCTGCGCGACCGCGAGACCGGCTCGCCCGCCGCCTCGGTGACCATCCGGCTCGTCCACTACGACCAGGCGCTGGCCGCGTCGGCCGACCTCGCCACCTACACGGCCACGCCGGACGCGAGCGGCGCGTTCCTGGTCAAGATCCCGTTCACGGATCTGCCCATGGGCGACTACGAGATCCGGCTCTCCGCCGGCCCGAACGGAAGCACCCACGTCGCCTCGACCTCCTTCACGATCGCCCGGATCGCGAAGCCCGCCTGGTCCCTGGCCATGACCACGGGCAAGCACGCGATCCTGGTCGGGTCCAAGGTCGGCGTCACCGTCACCGCGCGCTTCTTCGAGGGCACGCCGGTCGCCGGCGCCGACATCCGGCTGGCCACCGACCGGAACAGCGGGCGGATCACGACCGACGCCACCGGCACCGGCACCACCGCGATGCGGCTCACCTGGGACCCGGAGAACACCTGGGAGCCCTGGACCGTGGTCGGGATCGACGGCCGGCCGAGCACCCCCGAGGAGGGGGCGATCAATGCCGGCGCGAGTGTCGCGCTCTTCCAGGCCACCGTGCTGCCCAAGGTCGCGTGGGAGTCGACCAGCGCCCGGGTCCGGGTCAGCGGCACGGTCCACGACGTGGCCTTCGCCCGCTTCGAGAGCCCGGCAGCGGGCGATCCATCGAGCATCGACCCGTACGGGAAGCTGCGGGCCGGGGCAACCGTCAAGGTCAGGGTCGTGCGGACAACCTCGGTCGCGGTGCGGACCGGCTCCGGGTACGACTTCATCACCAAGCGCACGATCCCGGTCTACGACTACCGGGAGACGAACGATGATCTCGGCACCAGGACCCTGGTGGCCGACGCCAAGGGCCGTTTCGGGCTGCTGCTCCCAGCCCTGGCCGACAACCAGACCTATGAGCTGCGGATCCGCGCCTACGATGCGCAGGGCCGCTACGCCACCGTCACCGAGAACGCCAGCGCGCCCTGGACGCCCACGGCGAACCGCTGGATGAGCATCATGCCCGATGTCCCCAACCCCGACGAGCAGGCGCCCGTCTACGGCATCGGCGACCCCATCCGCCTGATCATCGACGGCGGCATGGGCGCTGCAGTCTCAGCCCGCTACCTGTGGACCCTCGCCCAGGGCGGCCTGCGTGACACCGCGATCACGGCAGACCCCAAGTACGCAGGGACCTTCAGCGCCTCGTACGTCCCTGACATGACGTTCAACGCGGTCCGCTGGACCGGCGGCCGCTATGAGGTGGCGTCGGGCTACACGGCCACCTTCCGATCCGACGACCGGCGGCTGACGGTGAAGATCACGCCCGACAAGGCACGGTACCTGCCCGGCGGCACGACCCAGGCCGCCATCCGCGTCACGGACGCCGCGGGCCACGGCGTCGCCGCCGCGGTCTACGTCCGCGTCATGGACGAGAAGCTGTTCGCGATGGGGCTCGCGACCTCCGACGATCCCAACGGAACCCTGTACGAATCACCCGGCAGCGGCATCCTCGGCACCGGCTACACGCACTTCGACCCCCGCACCGACGACGGCGGCAAGGGTGACGCCACCGGCGGTGGCGGCGACGAGCGCTCGGATTTCCGGGACTGGCTCGCCGCCGAGCTGGTCCACACGGACGCCGACGGCCGCGGCTCGGTGACCTTCACCCTCTCCGTCGACCTCACCTCGTGGCGCATCGTGGGCGACGCGATCTCGCCGGCGTACGAGGCCGGAACAGGCCAGGCCCTGATCCCGGTCTCGCTCCCCTTCTTCGGCGAGGTCACCGTGGCGCCCGAGTACCTCGCCGCCGACAAGCCCGTGATCATGGCCCGGGCCTTCGGCACCGGCCTGACAAGCACCGACACCGTCACCTTCACCATCTCGTCGGACACGCTCCCGATGGCGCCGGTCACCCGCACGGCCGCAGCCTTCACACCCGTCTCGGTGGACCTTCCCGCCCTGACCCTGGGCACACACCGGCTGCGCGTTGAGGCCGTGACCGGCACCGGGGCCACCGCCCGCCACGACTCGCTCGTGCGGGAGTTCCGGGTGGTCGCATCACGGACGGCCCAGGCCGTCACCACCGCCGCGCCCCTCACCGGCACCACCCCGGTCGCAGTCGGCACCGGATTCACCACCCTCGTCCTCTCCGATGGCGGGCGCGGCCGGGCCGTCCCGATCCTCGAGAGCCTCCTGGGAACCGACCCGACGCGCGCCGACCGCGCCTTCGCCGGTGCCCTGGCCGAGCGGATCCTCAAGGACCGGTTCGGCATCGAGCCCGTGCTGGGCCTCTCGGCCACCGACATCTCGATGTTCTGCGATGGAGACGGGGTCAGGGTCCTTCCGTACAGCGCCCCCGACCTCGAGCTCACCGTCCTCGCCGCGATGACCGGCGACAGCCGCCTGCCGGACCTGCGCGACATGTTCGACATGTACCAGGCCACGACCCGGGAGCAGGAGCTCTGGGTGCTCGCCGGCCGGGCCGCGATCGGCCAGACCGTGCTCGCGCAGATCCGCGACGCGGCCGCGCTGACGGACCTGACCGTGGACGAGCAGATCGCCGTCGGGCTCGCCGCCGTCGCGGCGGGTGACGAGACCACCGCGCGCGACATCGAGCAGGCCGTCCTCGCCGCCGATGGGGAGCAGCTCGGCTCATGGGTGCGCGTTCGAGGCCTGGGCAACGCGCCCGACACCCTGCTCACCGCCCGCCTGGCCGTCATCGCAGCCGCGATCGGCGATCCGCTCGCAGCGGGCATGGATGACTACGCGAGCGCCAACCCGCCCAAGGCGACTGCGATCGACCTCGAGCGGGCGCTGGCCGCCCGCGGCTGGGCCGACCGCATGGCGCCGGCCGACGCGAAGGCTGCGCTGGTCGTGGACGGCCGGCGCAGCGAGCTCGCCGTGACGGCGTCCGAGCCGGTCACCGTCACGCTCACGCCGGCGCAGGCCGCGACGGCCACGCTGACGCCGGTCTCGGGCTCGGTCGTGGTGACGACGAGGATCGAACAGCCGCTTGATCCGGCCTCGCTCAAGACGCCGCGCGGCGTGACCTTCACGCGCGAGGTCCGGCCGGCGAGCTCGATCAAGGCCACCGACGTGGTGCAGGTCTCCCTGCGGGTGACCTTCGACAAGCAGGTCGCCGCCACGATCCAGCCGTGCTGGACGGTCACCGAGCTCGTGCCGTCAGGCCTGGCGCCGATCGCCAGCTCGGCCGAGTTCGAGGAGGATCCGGAGCCCGGCATGGTCGATCCCTGGCGGTTGAGCGGCCAGCGCCTGGACTTCTGCGTGACCCCCGACCCAATCCAGCGGACCTGGACCCTCCACTACGCCGCCCGCGTGGTGACGCCCGGCACGTACGCCTGGGAGCCCGCGGTCCTGCTGTCCGGACTGGCGAGCGGGGTCGGGATCGTGCTCACGACACCGGACGTCGTCATCGGGCGGGTGCCGTAGGCTGCTCCGGGCTCCGGCGGCCTCCAGCGGCCTCCAGCGGGTTCCAGCGGGTTCCACCAGGGCGCCGGCCTCCGGCCGGCGCCGTCAGCGGGCGAGGAGGCCGCGCTCCAGCGTCCGCATCGCGGCCTCCTCGGCCGGCTCGGCATGGTCCCAGCCGCAGACGTGGAGCACGCCGTGGGTCACCAGCAGGCGCAGCTCGTCGCGGGCGTCCCAGCGCACGTCGCCCGTCTGGCCACCGCGGCCTGCCTCGGCCTGGTCGATCGCCCGCTCGACGGACACGATGATGTCGCCCAAGTGGCGGCGCGTGCCCGGAGGCAGCGGGAACGGCTCGGCACCGGCGACGGCGACGGGGAGGCTCCCCGCGTGCGGGGGATAGTCCGACGGATCGAGCAGCGGGAACGAGAGCACGTCCGTCGGTCCGTCCTTGCCCATGTGCGCGGCGTTGAGCTCCGCCAGCTCGGCATCATCGGAGAGGATCAGGCCCAGGGATGCGGGCGATGGGGCGCCGGCGGCATCGAGCGCCGCGGCCGCCGTCCGGGCGAGGACCGTGTCGGGAAGCAGGCGCCCCACGCCGTCGCGGCGCCCCACGCCGTCGCGGCGCCCCACGCCGTCGCGGCGCTCCAGGTCGATGCGCCAGGGCCCGCCTGACTGGACGCGCCGGGCCGGGCCGAGTCCCGTTCCGTGGCCACTGGAGCGCGGTCAGGGCGCCCGGGGTGCGGGGCGGGACGCCGGACCCCGCCGCTGGCGCCACCGCCTATCATCGGAGCACCACAGCAACATCGCCCCACCGCGATCGCGGGCGGCCAGCCACCCCGGAGTGAGCCCTCATGGCAGACACGCAGGTCCCGGATTCCGCACGGGTCGTGATCATCGGGGGCGGGATCATCGGCTGCTCGCTCGCCTACAACCTCGCCGACATGGGCTGCACGGACGTCGTGCTCCTGGAGCGTGACCGGCTGACCTCGGGGACCACCTGGCACGCCGCCGGCCTCATGACCACGTACGGCTCCAGCTCCGAGACCTCGCTCGGCATCCGCCGCTACTCCCGCGAGCTGTACCAGCGCATCGAGCGCGAGACCGGGATGTCCACGGGCTTCATGAAGGTGGGCCTGATCGAGGTCGCGTCCGACCCCGGGCGCCTCGAGGAGCAGCGCCGGGTCGCAGCGTTCAACCGCTTCCACGGCAACGAGGTCCACGAGATCTCGCCCTCCGAGATCAAGGCGCTGTTCCCGTACGCGGACACAACGCAGATGCTGGCGGGCTTCTATGCGCCCCAGGACGGGCGGATCAACCCCGTCGACCTGACGATGACCATGGCCAAGGCTGCGCGCCTCAAGGGCGTGCGGATCCTCCAGGAGACCCCGGCGCGCGGCGTGCTGACGCACGCAGGTCGGGCGGTCGGCGTGCGCACCGATCACGGCGACATCAAGGCGGAGTTCGTCGTGAACTGCGCGGGCATGTGGGCACGGCAGCTGGGCGAGCAGTCCGGGGTGACCATCCCCAACCAGGCCGCCGAGCACTACTACCTCATCACCGACACCATCCCCGGCATGAGCAAGGACCTGCCCGTGCTCGAGGATCCCTCCGTGTACGCCTACTACCGCGAGGAGGGCGGCGGGCTGATGGTCGGGATGTTCGAGACCGATCCGGCGCCATGGCGCGTGCAGGGGATCCCTGAGGACTTCTCCTTCGGCGAGATCAACCCCGACTTCGACCGGCTGGGGCCGTCGCTGGAGAAGGCGATGCTCCGCGTGCCGGTGTCGATGGAGGTGGGCGTCCGCAAGCTCTTCTGCGGGCCCGAGAGCTTCGCGCCGGACCTCGCGCCCATCGTGGGCGAGGCGCCCGAGCTGCGCAACTACTGGGTGGTGGCCGGCCTCAACTCCGTCGGGATCATCACGGGCGGCGGCCTGGGTCGCGTGGTCGCCAACTGGATGCTCACCGGCTCCGCCGACGTGGACATCACGGGCATCAACATCGACCGCCTGCACCGCTACCAGAACAACCCCGAGTACCGGCGCGCCCGCGCCACCGAGGTGCTCGGCGCGGTCTTCGCCTGCCACTACCCGTCGTTCTCGATGCAGACGGCCCGGGGAGCGAGGCTGTCCCCGTTCCACGACCGCCTCGCTGCGCTGGGTGCCCACTTCCGGGACGTGAGCGGCTGGGAATCGCCCGGCTGGTTCGCCCCGGCCGGCAAGCAGCCGGTGATCGAGGAGATGAACTGGGGCCGCGAGAACTGGTTCCCGTGGTGGGAGGCGGAGCACCGCGCCTGCCGCGAGGCGGTGACCGCGATGGACATGTCGTTCATGGGCAAGTTCCTGGTCCAGGGCCGGGACGCCGGGGCGTTCCTCAACCACATCTCCGCGAACGAGGTGGACGGCGAGGGCGGGCGCATCACCTACACCCAGTGGCTGAGCGATACCGGCAGGCTCGAGGCGGACCTGACCGTGACCAAGCTCGATGACGAGCGGTTCATGGTGGTCGCCTCGGACACCGCGCACCGGCACGTGGAGACCTGGATGCGCCGCCACATCGGGCCGGAGCAGCACGTGACGGTGACGGACGTGACCTCGGGCTACGCGCAGCTCAACGTCCAGGGGCCGCGCTCGCGGGAGCTGCTGCAGTCGCTGACCGACGCGGACCTGTCCAACGAGGCGTTCCCGTTCCGGACCGCGCGGGAGATCGCCATCGGCTTCGCGCGCGTCCTGTGCGTGCGCATCACCTACGTGGGCGAGCTGGGCTACGAGCTGCACGTCCCCTCCGAACAGGCGCTCCACGTCTTCGACCGCGTCATGGATGCCGGCGCGGCGTTCGGGCTGCGGCCCGCGGGCCTCAAGGCGCTGGCCAGCCTGCGGCTCGAGAAGGGCTACCGCGACTACGGCCACGACGTCGACAACACCGACGACCCGTACGAGACCGGCCTGGGCTTCGCCGTCAACCTGGCCAAGCCGGGCGGCTTCCTGGGCCGCGAGGCCTGCGTGGCGAAGAAGGCCGCGACCCCCTACCCGCGACGGCTGCTGCACCTGCTGGTCACCGATCCCGAGCCGCTGATGTTCCACGGCGAGGTGGTCCTGCGCGACGGCCGGCCGGTGGGCGACATGCGCGCGGCCTCGTACGGGCACACGCTCGGTGGCGCCGTGGGCCTGACGATGGTCGAGGACGCGGGGCTGGACGAGGCGTCGCTCGCCGCGAGCACGTGGGAGGTGGACATCGCCGGGCGGCGCTACCCGGCCGTGGTGTCGCTGCGCCCCTTCTACGACCCCTCCATGGAGCGGATCAAGGCCTGAGGCCTCGCGGGGTGTTGGCCCCGCGGACTCCCGCGGTCAGGGAACACGGCACTGGCGGCTCGGGTCACGTCCGCCCCCACGCTGGACGTCACACCGCCGGCCGAGCGGACGGTGCCCTGGTTCCGCCCCGCTCCCGGGAGCGGAACCGATGCGCGCAACCACGCCACGGCCCACCAGTCGGCGGAGCCAGGTGAAGGGCCGGGCCGGAGCGCTTCCAGTCCTCCTCGTGGTCCTGGCGCGGATCGCGGGCTGCGAGGCGGGCGTGACCCCGTCACCGTCGCAGGCAGCACCTGGCGCCACCGGCACGAGAGCAGTCGCGTCGCCGGCTGCCCCCACGCCCACGCCGGGCGCAGGCAGCACCCCCGCTCCCATCGGGGGTGCGTGGTCCAGCCACGTCGAGTCGGCGAGCGTCACGGCGGACCTCCGGGCTCCGGCGGCCTCCAGCGGCCTCCAGCGGGTTCCAGCGGGTTCCACCAGGGCGCCGGCCTCCGGCCGGCGCCGTCAGCGGGCGAGGAGGCCGCGCTCCAGCGTCCGCATCGCGGCCTCCTCGGCCGGCTCGGCATGGTCCCAGCCGCAGACGTGGAGCACGCCGTGGGTCACCAGCAGGCGCAGCTCGTCGCGGGCGTCCCAGCGCACGTCGCCCGTCTGGCCACCGCGGCCTGCCTCGGCCTGGTCGATCGCCCGCTCGACGGACACGATGATGTCGCCCAAGTGGCGGCGCGTGCCCGGAGGCAGCGGGAACGGCTCGGCACCGGCGACGGCGACGGGGAGGCTCCCCGCGTGCGGGGGATAGTCCGACGGATCGAGCAGCGGGAACGAGAGCACGTCCGTCGGTCCGTCCTTGCCCATGTGCGCGGCGTTGAGCTCCGCCAGCTCGGCATCATCGGAGAGGATCAGGCCCAGGGATGCGGGCGATGGGGCGCCGGCGGCATCGAGCGCCGCGGCCGCCGTCCGGGCGAGGACCGTGTCGGGAAGCAGGCGCCCCACGCCGTCGCGGCGCTCCACGTCGATGCGCCACGGCCCAAGGTAGTGGCTGCCCACCGCTACTTGTCCCCCGAGGCGCGCCGCGACTCGATCTCCACGACCTTGCTGGCCGGGTACGCCACGCGCTGGTGGTACATGCCCAGGAGCTGGCCCACGAACGCCTCGCGGATCTTCTCGATGTCCCGGAGGGTCAGGTCGCACTCGTCGAACTGGTCGTCGCCGATCCGGTCCTCGATGATCCGGGCGACCATCCCACGGATCGCCGCCTCATCGCGCGACGAGAGGGACCGCACCGAGGCCTCCACGGAGTCCGCGAGCATGATGATCGCCGCCTCGCGCGACTGGGGCTTGGGGCCGCCGTGGCGGAACTTGCGGATGTCCACCGCGTCGGCCGCCTTCTTCCCCTCGACCGTCTCGAGGCCGCCGTACGGCACCGCCGCCAGCTCCCGGGCCCGCGCGTAGAAGTACGCCATCACCGAGGTGCCGTGGTGCTGCGGCAGGAAGGCGATGATCGCCTTGGGCAGCTTGGCCTTGTAGGCGATGTCGATCCCCTCGGAGACATGGCTCTTGAGCAGCGCGGCCGAGGTCTCGGGATCGAGGTCGTCGTGGATGTTGTCGCCACCCGCCTGGTTCTCGATGAACGCGACCGGGTTGGAGAGCTTGCCGATGTCGTGGTAGTAGGCGGCGACGCGGGAGATCAGTGCATCCGCACCGATCGACTCGGCGGCCCGTTCGGCCAGGTTGCCCACCATCAGCGAGTGGTGGTACGTGCCAGGCGTCTCCACGAGGAGGCGTCGCAGGAGCGGCTGCGAGGGGTTCGCGAGCTCGAGGAGCTGGAACACGGTGACGATGCCGAACAGCGAGCCGATGACCGCGAGCGAGCCGACGGCCGCGATCGCCGAACCACCCGCGGAGATCGCGGCGGCGGCCACGAGCTCCAGGATTCCGCGCACGTCCTGGTCGCCCACCAGCGCGAACACGACCACCACCAGCGCCTGGACGAGGAAGATGACGACGCCTGCCTGGACGAAGGCTGCAAGCCGGTCGCCACGCCGGACGCTCACGATGCCGGTCAGGCCGCCGAGCAGCGTGTAGGCCGCAAGCTCGAGGCCGCCGCCGTTGATCGTGCCGGCGAGGACGGCGACCAGGGCGGTGAGGACCAGGGCCGCGCCACCGTCGAGGAGGACGGTGACCAGCATGCCGACGGCGCCCAGGGGCAGGGCGTAGGGCAGCCACGGCCGGCCGGACGTCAGCTTGAGGACGAAGACCGAGACGAGGAGCAGCAGGCTGAGCAGGAGCAGGACGTTGTTGCGGTGCCAGAGCCTGCGGCGGAAGCGCCAGGTCCAGGTCAGGAGCAGGGCGATGACCAGGATCGAGAGCACGACGAAGCCTGCCAGGCGCTTGACGTCGAGGCCGCCCTTGTTGAGTCCGAAGTACTCGATGGCCTCCCAGGAGACCGCGTCCACCCGGTCGCCGCCGCGGACGATGGTCTCGCCGCGCTCCCAGGACTTGATCCTGTCCGGGACCGCCTCGGCGGCCCTGCTCCGCGCCTGGTCGGTGAGCTGGGCGTTGTACGAGGAGTTGGGGACGATGAGCGGCGTGATCAGCGAGGCGGTCAGCTGGGCCTCGGCAGCGGTCAGGTCTCCCGCCATGCGATCCACGACGCGGTCCTTCATCGGGGCCACCTCGGTGTCGCGCAGCTCGGACCGCTCCACGGTGTCGAGGACGCGGCCGGCCTCGGCGCGGACGGCCTTCCAGCGGGGAATGTCGAGGGTGAGGAGCGTGGCCCGGTCGTCCGCAGACAGCTCGCCCGGAAGCACGTCCGTCAGGATCGCGGCGCGCCCTGCGGGCGTCACCCCGTCGGAGAAGGCGGTGTCGATCGGGGCGACCTTGACGTCGAGCTCCCGCAGCTGCTGGGCGGCCACGGAGGCGCCACGGGCGATGGTGAAGTCGTACTGGGGCTCCACGACAGCGCTCGCCGCCGCCTTCGCCTGGCCGGTCAGGACCTCGCTGACGTAGCCGTCGGCCCGGGGGGCCTGCACGAGGGAGGGGGCGGGCTTGTCCAGCTCGAGCTGCGACTGCGCGGGCAGGAAGTCCAGGCCCAGGATCACGGACATGGCCGCAACCAGCAGCGCGGCGGCCGCCAGCAGGCGGCCGGCATCACGCCGGGTGAACGTGAGCGCAGGTTCCGTGGACCGGGCGAGCATGGGGGCGGCCTCCGGTGTGGAGGCTAGTGCTCCGGGTCGTGGGCCGCAAGGTCCGCGCGGGCGAGCGCCTGGGCGACGAGGCCCGAGGCGACCTTGCCATCGGCGCGGCCGCGGATGCGCGGCGAGAGAACGCCCATCACCTTGCCCAGGTCACGGGCTGAGGCGGCGCCCGTCTCGGCGACGGCCTGGTCCACGAGGGCGCGCAGCTCCTCGTCCGTCAGGGCCGTGGGCAGGTAGTCGGCGAGGATGGCGATCTCGGCCTCCTCCTTCGTCACGAGGTCCTCGCGGCCGCCCTTGCGGAAGGCCTCGATGCTCTCACGGCGGGTCTTGACCTCCCTGGTCACCACGCCGAGGACCTCGTCCTCGGACAGGGTCACGCGCTTCGCCTTCTCGATGTTGTAGATGGCGTTCTGGACCATCCGCAGCACATCGCGGCGCAGGGCATCACCCGACCGCATCGCTGCGGTGGTGTCATCGTGCATTCGTTCCCGAAGGGTCACCGGTTGGCTCCTGGTCGGAGCCGGACAGCCAAGGGACCCGCATCGCCCGCCATGTTCATGGCAGGTCCGCGGGTCCCGGGAAGGCTCAGCCCTGGCTCGCTCGCGCGTTCTTCTTGCGCTTCGCTTCCTTGCGCTTCCGCTTCACAGAGGGCTTCTCGTAGTGCTCACGACGACGCGCCTCGGCGAGGATCCCGCTCTGCTGGATCTTCTTGTTGAAGCGTCGGAGGGCGCTTTCGAACGTCTCGTTCTCGCCCACTCGGACTTCTGCCAAACCCGGTTCACCTCCTCGGGCCGGAACTCCTGCCTCGCTCTCGTCCACACACGAATGCCCAACGGTGCGGAAGCGTCCGGAGGACGGCGTGACGAGCACACCAATCCTGCCGGCAGGCCGCCGGAGTGTATGCCCGGCCCCGGAGGAGGGTCAAACGCGAGGGATGCCGGCGGCGTATCGTCACGGCAGCCCTGGAAGGGGATGCACGTGCGCGCGATCGTCGTGGGAGTCCTGCTCATCGTCGGGGTGCTGTTCGCCGCCGCGGCGCTCGTGGCCGTGACCTTCCCGTTCGCAACGTTCGGCGATCCGATGCTGGAGCGCGTCACGGCAGTCCCGGCGGTGTCGGACGCCGCGCCGGCACCCGCGGCGACCGCCACGCTCGAGCCCGACATCGCCTACGCCATCAGCCAGCGCCAGCAGTTCGGACTGCGCTCGGACGAGGCGTGGGTGCGGTCCGTCGCGGCCGACCCCCGGTCCCGGATGAACCTCCTTGACTTCCTGATGCTGCCCGAGGAGGAGGCCGAGTTCAGCGCCCGCACCCAGAGCTACGAGACTGTCGCCGCCGCCGTCGACGCCTATGCGGCCGGTCACCGCGACGAGTTCGGCGGGGTCTGGATCGACCAGGAGCGGCACACCGTGGTCGCGGCGTGGACCGCCAACGCGGAGCTCCACCGGCTCGCGATCCTCGCCTCGATCGGCGCCGCCGGACCGCTCGCGGCCCGCACCGTCCGCTACCCGGAGGCACGGCTCCGGGCGCTGCAGGACCGGATGACCGGGGACAGGGACTGGCTCGCGGAGATCCCGGCCGTCATGACGATGAGCAGCGTGGACATCATGGCCAACACTGCCGAGCTCGGCATCTCGAGCGCCAACCCTGCCGCCGCGGCGCTCATCCTGGCCCACGACGGCGTGCCCGCGGACATGCTCAGGGTGACGTCCGATGGGCGGGGATCCTGCTGGCGCCGCGCGGCACGATCGAGGGCGTCGTCGTCACCGC
>JBAXFC010000017.1:0-18393 GCA_037140135.1 Chloroflexota bacterium | reverse complement strand
AACCCGGACATCGTGGTGCTCACCGCACCCGACGGCTCGGGCGCCCTCGACGCCGACGGCCGGCCCGTGCCCGGCGTCATCGAGCTCGCCCGGATGCCCGCCCGCGCCCTCGCCTCGGAGGCGATCGTCTTCAACCGCGAGTCGCGGGCGCCGTCCCGCCGGCGCAACGCGCCGGCCCCGGGATCGCCCGTGGAGCCCGTGGACCACCTGCCGCTGCGCGGCCAGGACCCGGGCGCCGTGCTGCTCGCGCTCATCGGCTCGCCCAACCTCGCGTCCCGCCACCCGGTCTTCGAGCAGTACGACTCCAACGTCCAGGCCAACACCGTCACCCGCCCGGGTCGCGGCGCGCCGATGATCCGGATCAAGGGCACGCAGAAGGCCCTCGTGGCCACCACGGACGGCAACGCCCCGGTGAGCCAGATCGATCCCTGGCTGGGCGCGGCGATGTCGGTGGCCGAGGCCACCCGCAACGTCTCGATCACCGGTGCCCGCCCGCTGGGCGTCACCAACTGCCTCAACTATGGCGATCCCACCCGGCCCGAGGCCTTCTGGGCCCTCGCCGAGGGGGTGCGCGGCCTTGCCGACGCCTGCGTCGCGCTGGGCCTGCCGGTCACCGGCGGCAACGTCTCGCTCTACAACGAGGCGCCGGGGTCGGCGATCGCGCCCACGCCCGAGATCGGAATCGTGGGCCTGCTGACCGACATCACCAAGCGCGTCGAGCCCGCCTTCACCGCCGACGGCAGCGCGGTCGTGCTGGTCGGCCACGCGGCCCCGGGCCTCGCGGGCTCGGAGTACGCGCGCCTGGCCGGCGCCGCCCCCGAGGACGGGCCGCCCGCCCTCGATCTCGACCTCGAGAAGCGGACCCAGGCCTTCATTCGCGAGGCGATCGACCGCGGCCTCGTCCTCGCCTGCCAGGACGTCAGCGCGGGCGGCCTCGCGGTGGCGCTCGCTGAGATGGGCATCTGGGGCGGTCGCGGCGCGCGGCTTCGGCTGGGCGTCGGCGACTCGCCGGCCGTGGCGCTGTTCGGGGAGAGCCCGAGCCGCCTGGTCGCCGAGGTGGCCCCGCTCCACGTGCCGGCCTTCGAGCTGCTCGGGCGCCAGCACGGGCTCCACGTCGAGGTGCTCGGGGTCACCGGCGGCTCGCGACTGCTCATCGAGCTCGGCGGCGAGGGTGCCACCGGTGCCGCCGAGGAGCGGGGGAGCCGGATTGCTGACGCGCTCGACGTGGTCGTCGCCGATCTCGCCCACGCCTGGGAGCACGGCCTGCCGCGCGCCCTGGGCTGGGAGTCCCTCGACGGCGCGAACGCCGAGGACCACGCGGCCGAAGCCGCCCTGCCGGGTGCGGAGGTCGCCTCCTGATGTGTGGCGTCGTCGGCGTCGTCCTGCCCAACCGCGGCCACGAGGCCGCGGCGGTCGCCGCGACGGCGCTGTTCGCGCTCCAGCACCGGGGCCAGGAGTCGGCCGGCGTCGGGGTCTCCGACGGGGGCCACCTCATGATCTACAAGGACCTGGGCATGGTGGGCCAGGTGCTCGACGAGCGGCGGATCCCGTCGCTGGCCGGGGACCTCGCGGTGGCCCACTGCCGCTACTCCACCACGGGCAGCACGGTCTGGGAGAACGCCCAGCCGACGCTCCGCCTGGGGCCGCGGCGGGCGATCGCCGTGGGCCACAACGGGAACCTCGTCAACACGCGCGAGCTGCTCGACCAGCTCCAGGGCGGGCGCGGCCGCCTCCCCGCGAGCACGGACACGGAGCTCCTGACCGCGCTCCTCGCCGACGAGCCGGCCGAGGACACGGTGGCTGCCCTGTGCCAGGTCCTGCCGCGCGTGCGCGGCGCGTTCAGCCTGGTCGTCATGGATGCCAGCAAGGTGATCGGCGTCCGGGATCCGCACGGCTTCCGGCCGCTCGTCCTGGGCCGCCTCCACGGTCCCGAGAGCGAGGCGCCCGGGCTGTGGGGCGAGACGACCGGCGGCTGGATCCTCGCCTCGGAGACGGCGGCCCTCGACATCGTGGGCGCCGACTTCGTGCGGGACGTGGCGCCCGGCGAGATCGTGGTGCTCGAGGCGGGCAAGGACCCGGTCTCGGTCACCTACGCCACGGCGACGCCCGCCCTGTGCGTCTTCGAGCTCATCTACTTCGCGCGGCCGGACTCCTACATGGAGGGCCGCAACCTCTACGACGCACGCCGCCACATGGGCATGCAGCTCGCGGGCGAGCACCCGGTGGAGGCGGACCTCGTGATGCCGGTCCCGGACACGGGCGCCCCGGCGGCTGCCGGCTTCGCCGAGGCCTCCGGCATCCCGTACCGCGAGGGGATGGTCCGCAACCGATACAGCGGCCGGACCTTCATCCAGCCGTCCCAGGCGATGCGCCAGCGCGGCGTCAACGTGAAGCTCTCGCCGCTGCGCGAGATCGTGCGCGACCAGCGGCTGATCGTGGTGGACGACTCCATCGTGCGCGGCACCACCACCAAGCAGATCGTGGGCATGCTGCGCCGCGCGGGCGCCAAGGAGGTCCACCTCCGGATCAGCGCCCCGCCCATCTTCCACCCCTGCTTCTACGGTATCGACACCGCGGTCAGCGCCGAGCTGATCGCCTCCACGCACACGGAGGACCAGATCCGGGACTTCGTGGGCGCGGATTCGCTCGGGTACATCTCCATCCGCGGCGTCCTCGCCGCGCTCGAGCTGCCATACGACCAGTTCTGCTTCGCCTGTTTCGACGGCAACTACCCGGAGCCCGTCCCGTACGACGTCGCCGAGCGCAAGTTCGTGCTCGAGGAGAAGGCGTGAGCAAGGGCGACGCGCCGCGCGACGCCTATGCGCGGGCCGGCGTGTCCGTGGATGCCGGCGAGCAGGCCGTGGAGCTCATGCGCGCGTCGGTGGCGTCCACGTGGCGGCCGGAGGTGCTCGGCGGCCTGGGCGGGTTCGGGTCCGCGTTCGCGATCCCGGCCGGGTACCGGGAGCCGGTGATCGTCTCGTCCACGGACGGCGTGGGGACGAAGACCGCGATCGCCGCGGCGATGGGGCGGCTGGACACGATCGGCATCGACCTTGTCGCCATGTGCGCGGACGATGTCGTGTGCACGGGCGCGGAGCCGGTGGCGTTCCTGGACTACATCGCGATCGGGAAGCTCGACCCTCCGCGGGTGGCCTCCCTGGTCGCCGGCATCGCCGAGGGCTGCCGCCAGGCGGGCGCTGCGCTCATCGGTGGGGAGACCGCGGAGCACCCGGGCCTCATGGAGCCCGATGCGTTCGATCTCGCGGGGTTCTGTGTCGGGGTGGGGGAGCGGTCGCGGCTGCTCGACGGTTCGGCGGCGCGTGCTGGCGATGTGATCGTGGGCCTGGCGTCGTCGGGGTTCCACGCGAACGGGTACTCGCTCGTGCGGCGGGTGGTCGCGGACGCCCACCTCGATCTCTCCGTGCCGTATGGCGGCGTCGCCTGCCGCGCGCTCGGGTGCTCGATGTCCGGCCTCGAGCTGATCGCGGAGCCCGGGCTGATCGACGCGACGCTGGGCGACGTGCTGCTGACGCCCACGCGGATCTATGCGGCCGACCTGCTCGCGATGCGTACCGCGCTGGCCGCGGACGGGTTCGAGATCCACGGCATGGCCCACATCACGGGCGGCGGCCTGCCGGGCAACGTGCCGCGGGCGCTGCCGGAGTCGCTGGGCGCACGGGTGGATCCTTCGAGCTGGCCGATGCCGTCGGTGATGCGGGTGTTCGGGCGGCTGGCGGGGATCAGCGACGTGGAGCTGCGGGCGACGTTCAACGGGGGCATCGGGATGGTGCTCGTCGTGCCGGCCGAGGCGGCCGCGCGGACGCTGGCGCTGGCGGCCGGGCGAGGCGTGCCGGCCTGGGTCACCGGCGAGGTGGTGGACGCCGCGGCGATCGGCGGACGGTACGTCGAAGGGGAGCTGGCCCGATGAGCGGGAAGATCGCGGTCGGGGTCAGCGGCACCGGGTCCAACCTGCGGGCGCTGGTCGCGGCGGCCGGACGCGGCAACCTCGGTGGCGAGGTGGTGCTCGTCTTCGCCGATCGCGCGTGCGCGGGCCTGGACTGGGCAGCCGAGCAGGGGATCGACACGATCCTGGTCCCCGGTGGCGACGACCTGACCCTCGCCGAGACGCTGACCGCGGTGTCGGTCGATGTCGTGGTGCTGGCCGGGTACCTGCGGATGATCGGGCCCAAGACGCTCGAGGCGTTCCCCGAGCGGATCCTCAACGTGCACCCATCCCTGCTGCCGTCGTTCCCGGGGCTCCACGGCATCCGGGATGCGATTGCGGCGAAGGTGGCCTTGACGGGCGTGACCGTGCACCTCGTCGATGCGACGCTCGACGGTGGGCCGATCGTGGCCCAGGAGGCGGTATCGATCAACGGGGACGACGAGGCCACCCTGACCGAGCGCATCCATGCTCTCGAGCACCGCCTGCTGCCCCTCGCGACCCGGTTCCTGCTCGCGGGCGCCATCGATGTGTGGCGTTCCGGCGCGACCCTGTACGCCGGGGTTGCCGACGCCAAGGCACCCGTTCCCCGGCGAGCCTTGCTCTCCGTCTCCGACAAGAGCGGCCTGGCCGACCTCGGCCGAGGCCTGGTGGCACGCGGGTTCGAGCTCGTCTCGACAGGTGGCACGGCGCGAGCTCTGCGCGAGGTCGGCCTGCCCGTGACGGACGTCGCCGCAGTCACCGGTTTCCCCGAGATGCTCGACGGCCGGGTCAAGACGCTGCATCCAAGGATCCATGCCGGCATCCTCGCCGATCGCCGACGTGCCGACCATCGGGAGGCGCTCCTGTTGGAGGGCATCGACCCGTTCGACATCGTCGTCGTCAACCTCTATCCCTTCGCGGAAGCTGCCCGCAAGCCCGGGATCACCTTCGACGAGCTGGTCGAGGAGATCGACATCGGCGGGCCGTCGATGGTCCGCGCCGCGGCGAAGAACCACGCGTCGGTGGCGATCGTCACGTCGCCCGCGCGGTATGCGGCCATCCTCGAGGCGCTCGATGCCGAGGGCGCCATTCCCCTGGGGCTCCGCTCCGCGCTGGCGGTCGAGGCGTTCCGGCACACCGCCGCGTACGACGCGCGGATCGCCGCGGAGCTGCCCTGCCGCATGTTCGAGGCGGGTGTCCCGCTCCCCGCCGAGCCCGGCATGCCCGGCGCCGAGGATCCGTATCCGCCGGTGCTCACCATCTCGATGGAGAAGGTGGACACCCTCCGCTACGGCGAGAACCCGCACCAGCCGGCCGCCCGGTACCGCCGGACCGACCGCGAGGCGCGCCCCGGCGAGGGCCCGTTCGCTACGGCCGAACCCCCGCTCCAGGGCAAGCCGCTCTCGTACAACAACGTGCTCGACGCATCGGCTGCCGCGGCGCTCGGGCGCCTGATGCGCGGCCCGGCCGTCGTCATCTGCAAGCACACCAACCCCTGCGGCGCCGCGGAGCGCCCCACGCTCCTCGAGGCCTGGGAGGCGGCGCTTTCCGGTGACCCCGTGTCGGCGTACGGCGGCGTGGTGGCGATCACGGGCGGTGTCGATGAGGCGCTGGCCGAGCGGCTGGTGTCGATCTTCCTCGAGGTGGTCGTGGCGCCGGCGTTCTCGCCCGAGGCGCTCGAGGTCCTCTCGACCAAGCCGAACCTGCGACTGGTGGTGGATCCGTCGCTCGACGCCGCCGCTGATCGCTCCGGCAGGACGGCGCGCGGCCTCAACCGCGTGGACTACCTGGGCTCGTTCCGGTCCGCGGGCGGCGGGGTGCTCGTGACCGCGCCTGACAACCTCCCCGACGATCCGTCCGAGTGGGTCTGCACCACCTCCCGGGCTCCGTCCGAGCGCGAGCTGGCGGACCTGGACCTCGCCTGGCGGCTCTGCCGCGGCGTCGTGTCGAACGCCATCGTGCTTGTGCGCGACGGGATGCTCGTGGGCCTCGGCTCCGGTCAGGTCTCGCGCGTGGACGCGTGCCGCGGCGCGGTGGAGAAGGCACGAACGTTCCAGGGCGAGGCCGGTGCCGTGGGCGCCGTCGCCGCCTCGGACGCGTTCTTCCCGTTCACCGACGGCCCGGCGGTCCTGCTCGAGGCCGGCGTCACCGCCATCGTCCAGCCCGGCGGCTCGATGCGCGACGCCCAGGTCCTCGTGGACGTCGAGAAGGCCGGCGCCGCGATGATGATCACGGGGAAGCGGCACTTCCGGCACTGATTCGGCCGCCAAAGGGCAGGCGACGAACCGGGTCGGTGGCCGCGGCCGTACGGAGACCGGACGTTCGTGCAACCTCGGCCGTACGTCCTTACGGCACGATGGATGGCAGCGCCAACGTCGGTGCGACGAAGCCTTGCGGCGTCATCTGGGAGGCGGGATCGCCAGCGAGCCCGTACGGCATGAAGACCGTCGCCTCACCGTTCTTCACCACGCACACAGGGTTCAACGCAAGCCCGGATCTGAGTGAACCCTGCTGGGTTTGATGGAGGCCCTGGACTGTCCTCGCCACGTCGGGGCTGACTGTGAGTCCAGCTTTCGGGATCGAAGCCCGGCGGCAGCCGTAGCAGCCAGCAGGAAGCCGACTGGCCGTCCGGTCTCGGCCCGGTAGCGGCGGGTTGCGGAATCGTCGCGCTGCGTTCGCTGTGCCTGAGCCCGGAAAGCTGGACTGAGCGTCAGGTCCGGTGGCGTGGCGGCGGCCAAACGCCGTGCTGCGAGGTGCCCCGGCGCCGAGCCCGGATCCGGCAGACCATAGGCGGATGCGACGACGGCGGCTGATCGGGTTCACGCTCATGGTGTTGGCCGTGGCCGCAGTCGTCGGGTACGGCGCCATCTCCGTGTTCGCGTGGACCACCCTCACCGACACCGCCGGCTCATGCGCGGCGTACGCGAGCACCACGCCTTCCGACTTCACGCTCGCCTGGACCGACGCCTCCGGCACCGTCCGCGACGCCGTGCCCTATCGCTTCGCCGCTTCGGACGTCACCTTCCCGAGCCGGACCTCCGGCCTCGACATCCGCGCCTTCTGGGCGGCCCCGCCCGAGGGCACGGCCGGACGCGTCGTGATCGTGGTCCACGGCACCGACAGCTGCCGCCGGGACCCGGCCAACCTCCTGGTCGCCGGCATGCTGGCCAAGCACGGGTACGGCGTGCTTGCCATCGACCTGCGCAACTTTGGCGAGAGCAGCCGCGACAACGGCCACTGGGCAGGCGGCATCGACGAATGGCCCGACGTCCTCGGCGCCTGGGACTGGGTCCGGGCGCAGGGATATGCGGCTGATCGTGTCGGCATCTTCGGGGAGTCCATGGGTGCCGCCGCCTCCGCGATCGCGATGGCCCACGAGCCCGGCGTGGCCGCCGCGTTCCTCGACAGCAGCTTCGCCGACATCTACACGTCCACCGTCTACTACGCCGAGATGAGCGGCGAGCCCGGCTGGCTGGTCCCGGGCGTGCTGATCGTCGGCCAGGTCCTCGGCGGCGACAACCTGCTCGGCCCGGGACCGGCCGACCTGTTTCAGACCTCGCTTGCGGGCCGGCCGATCGCCATCGTCCATGGCGCGGTTGACGGGACCATCGATGTCGAAGAGGCCTCGAAGCTGGCGGCAGCCGCGGCGGTCGGCGGGACCAAGGTCACGCCCTGGATCGTCCCGGCCTCGGACCACGTGACGGCCCGCTTCACCCAGACCGCCGAGTTCGAGACGCGGCTCCGCGCCTTCTTCGACGAGTCGCTTGCCCCTTAGGACGATCGCGTCCCGGCGAACATGGATGCCGAGACCGCTGCGGCAGCGGAGACGTCCTCGGCCGGAGCGATGCTGCCGTCCGGCTCGTACCGCAGCACGCGAACGTCGGTCGCGTCCGCGCCCGAGGCGATGGCCACGAACGTCGTGCCCGAGCGAAGCGGGTTCTTGTCGATCCAGGTGCCCGTGTTCGCGTAGGTCTTGGGGCGGTTGAAGCCGTCGGGGAAGTGCGTGAGCACGGGCGTGTGGCTGTGCCCGAACACGACGACGTCCGTGTCGGGGTCCACGTCGAAATACTGCGTCACGGCCTGCCGGTCGAGGAGCGTGCTGTCCATCGCCATCGTCAGCGCCTGGGTGAACGGGAGCTTCACCGCCACGCCGTTCGCCTCCTGGATGGCATCCCATCGACGCTGCACGTCGGCGTAGAGGCGGGCGGCCACGGTGCCGTCCTCCCGGAGCGCCGGCAGCAGGTCCGCCACCGAGAACGTGCCGTCATAGCCGTCGATGGCGATGTCGAACACCGGGTCATCGAGCTCGGCGCCGATGGCGAAGTGCCCGATGGTGGAGGCCCACAGCTGGTGGTAGGCGCGGGCGCCGCGCTGGTCCTCGTCGAGGTCGTCGGTGGCCGGGAGCGGGGGCAGGGCCTTGCTTTGGGCGGACTTGCCCTCCACGACGGACGTTGTGGCGAGGCGGGTCCACAGGTACCCCGGCGGCAGGATCGACGGGTAGGCGCCGGTGAACTCCTTGTTCGAGAGCGGATCGGGCGCCGCTCCGGCGTGGTATCGGTGGCCGTGCTCGATCACCACCTCGTTGCGCGCTCCGGTCCGGTGCCGGCCGAGGCCTGCGCTGTCCCTCGCCTGGCGGATCCCGGGGACGAGCTCGGCGAGCGTGTCCTCGTCGAGCAGCATGTCGTGGTTGCCCGGGACGTACACGAGCGAGACGCCGCTGGCGACGATCGCGTTGAACGCCGCGAAGACGGCGGGGTTGTTGTCCCGGATCCTGCGGTAGAACGCCCGCGAGTCGGTGTGCCGGGGGTACGTGGCCGGGACGAACCACTCGTCGAGCAGGTCGCCCGCCAGCACGATCTCGTCGGCGCCACTCGCCACGACCCGCTCGAAGAAGTCGATGAGCACGCCCCGGTTGTGCGTGTTCTCGGCGAAGGCATCGTCAACTCCGAGATGGACGTCGCTCAGCACCACGGTCCGGCGGGCGGTGTGGTCCGGATCGGCCGCCCAGAGGACGCGCTCAAGGGGTTCTGCGGTCGTCGTCCCGTCCGCGGTCATGGGTCACCTCGTCGTTGGCGCCTGTTGCAGTTGAGGCCGGACGCTGTCGGCGTGCGTCACGTCCGGGCGGGACTCGTACGAGCATCGGCCGCGCGGGCGTCGCGCGCGGTGGGACCAGTGGACGGTTCCCCGTCAGGGTCCGGGCCGTTCGGGCGTCCGACAACCCGTCGTCCCGGGCGTGGACGCGACGCCCATCGACTTCGAGCTCCTCGTGGGGTCATGTTCGCCCAGCTGGTGTGCTCGGGGAGCCCCCGGGTCGTGGGGGTCGCCGGCCGGCCGGTCGATGCGTGACTCGGAGTCCGGCTTTCGGGTACGAAGGACCGGACCCTGGCCCGGAGCGGGCCGGATCGTGACGGTGCGTCCTGTTCGTGCCGCGTGAGCCGGCCGCGACCAGGGTGCCGTCTCGGGGATCCTGACCCTGAGTCCGGCTCGGGACGTAGGGCCCGTCGCGGGCACCCCGGCGGCAGGCCCCGGCAGAGCCTGGCTGCAGAAAGCCGGACCCACAGTCAGGTTCTGGGCGCCGGGCACCCCGGCGGCCGGGTCCGGCAGCGCCTGGCTGCAGAAAGCAGGACCCACAGTCAGGCCTGGGGCGCCGGGCGCGCCGCCGGCCGAGCCGGACCGCCGGCTGTGCCAACTGCGCGCCGCACCGTGGGAACGTGACTCAGAGTCCGGGTTTGGGGCGCGAGGGGCCGGACCTTGGCCGGAGCGGGCTGGATCGTGACGATGCGTCCGGTTCGCGCCGCGCAGCCGGGCGTGGCCAGGATGTTGATCGCGGAACCCCGGACCCACAGTCAGGCCTGGCGCGCCGGGCACCCCCGAACCGGGCGCCGGGCACGTCGCTGGTGGGGCTTGGCCGCGCTGGGCCGCAGAAAGCAGGACCCACAGTCAGGCCGGGGGCGCCGGGCACCCCCGCACCGCGCGCCGGGCACCCCCGCACCGCGCGCTGCTACCATCGCCGGACCATGTCCGACCGCAAGCGCTTCTATCTGACGACCGCCATCGCCTACGCGAACAACGCGCCGGGCCTCCACACCGTGTACGAGGTCATCGGTGCCGACGTCGTCGCGCGCTGGCATCGGATGCAGGGCGATGACACCCGGTTCCTGACCGGGACTGACGAGCACAGCGTCAACATCGCCCAGGCCGCGGAGGCCGCGGGCATCACGCCGCGCGCCTTCGTGGACGCCAAGGTGGAGCTGTACGCGTCGGCCGAGAACGCGCTCCTCATCAGCCCGGACCGGTTCATCCGCACGACGGACCCCGACCACTACCGGTCCGCCCAGGAGATGGTCCGCCGGGCCCACGCAAACGGGGACATCTACCAGGGAACCTACGAGGGCTGGTACTGCCCTTCGGAGGGTTTCAAGACCCCGAGCGACCTCCACGAGACGGCGGCGGGCATGCAGTGCCCCAATCACCCGGGCGTGCCGCTCCAGTACCTGACCGAGAAGAACTGGTTCTTCCGCCTGTCGGCCTACCAGCAGCGCCTGCTGGACTACTACGAGGCCAACCCCACCTTCGTCCAGCCGGACTACCGGCGCAACGAGATGCTGGGGTTCATCCGCCAGGGCCTCGAGGACTTCAGCATCAGCCGCGCCGGCGCCACCTGGGGCATCCCGTTCCCGATCGGGGAGGACGGCGAGACCTCCCAGCGCGAGGACGGATCCTGGGATCCCGGGGCGGGCACGATCTACGTCTGGTACGACGCGCTGATCAACTACATCACCGGCGCCGGCTTCCCCGACGACATGGAGTCGTTCCACAAATGGTGGCCGGCCGACCTCCACATCATCGGCAAGGACATCGCCCGCTTCCACACCATCTACTGGCCGGCGATGCTCTGGTCCGCAGGACTCGACGCGCCCGAGCACGTCTGGGTCCACGGCTGGCTCCTGACCGCCGGCGAGCGGCAGTCCAAGAGCCGCGGCAACTTCCTCGATCCGCACGCAGTCGTCAATGCCTTCGGGCCCGACGGCGCCCGGTATGTGACCCTGCGCGAAGTCGCCTTCGACAAGGACACCGACGTCTCCTGGGACAGCTTCGTCCGGCGCTACAACGCGGACCTTGCCAACGACTTCGGCAACCTCGTGAACCGCACGGTCTCGATGGTCAACCGCTATCTCGCCGGTGAGCGTCCGGCGCCACGCAGGGCCGGCGAGAGCCCGCTGGCCGAGGGCTGGGGCGACACGCTGCGCCTCTACGGCGAGAAGCTCGACGGCTACGTCCTCCACGACGCGCTCTCGGAGCTCTGGGAGTTCGTCGGCGGGGCGAACAAGACGGTCGATGCCGAGCAGCCCTGGAACCTCAACAAGGCGGCCAAGGCCGGCGACGAGGCCGCGGCCCAGCGCCTGCGCGATGTCCTGGGCGACCTCGTCGAGTCGTGCCGGCTCGTCGGCCTCGCGGTCGCCCCGTTCATGCCCGGGATGGCACCGCGGGTCCTCGAGCAGCTGGGTCACGCCTACCCGTACGGCGCCGACGGCAACGGCGGCCCCGACGTCCTCGAGCTCCTCCAGTGGGGCGCGGTCAAGGACGAAGGCTCCGTGATCGCCACCCCGGCCCCGCTCTTCCCGCGCATGGAGACGGAGGCCGCGGCGGACGCGGCGCCGGCATGACGGACCGGGCCTTCGAAGCCGGCAACGCCGAGGCAACGGCCGCGCTGGCGGACCTCGTGAGCACCCTGGGCGACGCGGACCTCGCCGCCGACCTGGGTGAGGGCTGGACGGTGGCGATGGCGCTCGCGCACCTGGCCTACTGGGACAGCTTCCACCTCGCGCGCTGGGTCCATGCGGCCGCCGGCGGGCTCGTCTGTCCGCCGCCCGCGGCCAACGAGGTGACCTCGCGCAGCAACGAGGCGCTCGAGGCCACCTGGCGGGCGCTGCCCGTGGCGGCGACGGTCGCCCTCTTCCTCGACGCCGCTGCCGCCATCGACACGTACGTGGCCGCGCTGGCCGACGAGCAGGTTGACGGCGCCCGGGCGGCCGACGGCGCCAACTGGGTGGACCGCGCGCCGCACCGCCGCGATCACACCACGCAGATCGCCCTCGCCCTCGGCCGCGCGTAGCCCTGGACGCCGCGCCCGTGCGCCTGGTCGATTCGCACGGCCACCTCAACGCCGACCGTTTCGACGATGACGTCGAGCTGGTGGTGGGTGGCGCGCGCCTCGCGGGCCTGGAGCGGATCCTCGTCCCGGGCTGGAACGTGCGCTCCTCGGAGCGTGCCCTCGAGGTCGTCGCCTCGTGGCCGTGGCTGGACGCTGCCGTCGGCGTGCACCCCCACGACGCTGCGAAGGTTGGTGCGGCCGACTGGGCGATCGTGGAGGCCTGGGCGCAGGATGAGCGGGTGGTCGCGATCGGGGAGACGGGCCTGGACTCGGACCGGATGTTCTCGCCCTGGGCGGACCAGCTCGACAACCTGCGCCGGAACCTCGCGCTGGCGCTGGCCACCGGCAAGCCCGCGATCCTGCACTGCCGCTCGAGGATCGGGGAGCGGGACGCGCAGGACGCCCTTGTCGCCGAGTTGCGGGCGGCCGGCTTCGACGGGGCGCCGGCCCGGGCGGCGTTCGGCGACCGGCCGCAGGCCGTGATCCACAGCTTCTCGGGTCCCGTGGACTACGCCCGCGACGTGGTGGCCATGGGGCTGGCCGTCTCCTTCTCGGGCCTCGTCTTCCGGCGGGGCGAGGAGGCCTCCGCGGAGGCGGTGACCGTGGTCCCGAACGACGCGCTCCTTGTCGAGACGGACTCGCCGTTCCTCTCGCCCCCGGGCGCGCCGCGGGGCCGCAACCAGCCGGAGTTCGTGGCGATCACCGCCCGCTGGGCGGCGGAACGGCGCGGGGTGGGGGAGGCCCACCTGGGCGACCACCTCGTGGCCGCCTACGACCGGACGTTCCCGAGGGCGCAGCCCCGGTAGCGGTGCGCTGACCACCACCCGCCGCGGACGCGCCTCCGGCCGCAGCAGGACCACCGGCCGCCGGAGGCAGACCGCCGCCCGCCCGCCGCGGACGGGCTGCCGGCTCAGCTCCAGGCGATCTCGAACGTCGCGGAGAGCGGCGAGCGCGGGCTCGCGATCGGCGGCTCACCCAGCAGGCCCCCGTTGATGCCGTCCGGGATCCCGGTCACGGGTTCCACGCAGACGCCGTCCGGGTGGGCGGTGTAGGCGATCCATGCTGCCACGCCGGAGGCGTGGAGGGTCAGCCGGGGTCCGTGCGGCCAGCTCACGACCGGCGCGGCGGTCAGCCCGAGGAGCACGTCGTCGAGCGGCTCGGGGCGGGGCTCGAGCAGGATCCCGGTTGGGAGGCCCGCGTCGTCGAGCGCAAGGCGGCGCCGTGCAGCGATCCCGATCGAGACCTCGCCGGTGGTGGGGAGATCGGCCAGCGCCTGTTCGGCGAGCGGCATGGCCGGAGCCTCGTGGTCCGGCCGGGCTGCCTCGTCCTGCCGCCACGCGCGGTACCGCCCGGCGTCGGGATCGACGGCCGCCGCGACCCGTCGTGCCCGCCGGGCGAACCAGGGGTGCCAGCCCATGATCGCGGGCGTCGGCTCCCGGTCCGCGTGGAGGTCCAGGCGCATGATCAGGCGGTCCGGCGCCAGCGTGATCGTGTGGACGAGCCAGCCGCCCGTGGGCCAGTCCGGGCCGAGCGGCGTCTCCAGGCGGACGGAGCGGGCGGCCTGGTCCGCGACGTTCCACGGGGTGGCGGCGACCAGGCCGTGGAGCGCGTGCGGCGGCTCGTTGGCGGGCACCTCCCAGGTGCGATCCCCCCAGGCGACACGCGCGTCGCGCAGGCGTCCTGCCCAGGGCGCCATCACGAACACGCCCCACTCGTTGTCGGTCCAGCCGTCGCGGCGCACGAGATCCCAGCCATCCACCTCGAGCGCCGCGATCCGGCCGCCCACGCCCGGCGCGATCTCGACGGCGGCACGGCCGCGCTCGAGCCGGATGCGGCGCGCCCGCGGATCGGCCGGCAGGGAGGCTCTCATGGATCGGAGTCTAGCCCCCGGCGTGCGGGGCGCTACGGCGTGCGCACGGGCATGACAACGTTGTACCGTTCGATCCTGCCGCACGCGGATCTCGCCGCACCGCGGCCCTGGGACAGCCACTGGGGAGAGGCCATGACCAACCTGATCCTGCGTCGCGTCGCGGCGCTCGCTGCCGCCGTCTCGATGCTCATCGTGGGCGCGCCATCGGTGGCGGCCAGCGGCATCGTCGTGAGCAGCCTTGCCGACAACGTCGCGAACGACGGCCTGTGCACGCTGCGCGAGGCGATCACCTCGGCCAACACGAACACAGCCAGTGGCGCCGCGCGCGGAGAGTGCGGCGCCGGAGGCGCCACCGACACGATCACCTTCGCGGTCGCGGGCACGATCAACATCAGTGCCAAAGAACCGGACCTGAGCTCCCCGATGACGATCGACGGGGCCGGCGCGATCAAGCTCCAGCAGAGCGGCGCGTCCGCGTTCTTCGTCACGCAGGCCAGTTCGACGGCCACGCTCAAGGGCCTCACGCTGACCGGTGGGCACGTCCTGTACGGGGGAGCCGTCCTCAACGCCGGCACCCTGACGATCGCGGACTCGCTGATCACCGGCAACCAGGCGGACACCTGGGGCGGCGCCATCGCCAACGCCAACACGGCCACGCTGATCATCCGGGACTCGACCATCAGCGCGAACCAGAGCGGGGCCGGAGGGGCGATCCACGTCGGCTCGGGCGGGAGCGTCCAGGTGATCCGTTCCACGCTGAGCGCCAACACCGCCGTGATGGGCGGGGCCATTGTCAGCGAGGGCGGATCGGTGACCCTGGCCAACAGCACGCTGAGCGGCAACACCGCGACCGACGGCGGTGGGATCTTCATGGCCTCCGGAGCGCTCACGCTGCTCAACGACACGATCAGCGGCAACTCCGCGGCGGCTGCGGGCGGCGGGATCCACGTGCCCGGCGGGTCCGTGGTCACCGTCAAGAACACCATCATCGCGGGCAACATCGGCGCGACCTTCGCCAACGTGGCGGGGACGATCGACACCCAGGTCAAGAGCCTCGTGGACGTCGACGTGGCCAGCGTGCTGGACTCGGCCGGTCTTGGCGACAACGGCGGCCCCACGGCCACCATCGGGCTCCTCGCGACGGCCGTCACCGCGATCGACAAGGGCGATGCCGCCACGTGCGCGGCCAGCCCCGTGTCCAGCCTGGACCAGCGCAGCCTCGGGCGGCCCGCCGCCTGCGACATCGGTGCCGTCGAGCGCGACAAGATCGCACCCACGGCCACGGCGCCCAAGGCCGCCCTGCGGTCCGGAGCGGCGCTCACAGGCTCCGCGCTGGGCGTCCACCTCGCGTGGACCGGCGCCGACAACGGCGCCGGATCGGGGATCGCGGGCTACGTGGTCGCCCGGAGCGTGAACGGTGACAGCTACCAGATCGTCAGCTCGTCCATCGCCGGGCCGGCCGTGAACGTCGCCCTGGCGTCCGGAGCCACGTACCGGTTCCGCGTCCGGGCCGTGGACCACGACGGCAACCAGGGGGCCTGGGTCTACGGGCCCACGTTCTCCAGCCGCCTCGCCCAGCAGTCCGTCGCGAGCGTCCGGTATGCGGGCGCGTGGAGCACCGCGGCCAACGTCGGCGCGTCCGGCGGATCCACGCGGTACGCGACCAAGGCGGGCGCCAGTGCCACGTACACGTTCGCGGGCCGGAGCATCGCGATCGTGGCCACCAGGAGCGCTGCGAGCGGCTCCATGCGGGTCTACGTCGATGGCGTCCTGCGCGGGACCGTCAGCCTCTTCGCGGCCTCGACGTCCTACCGCGCGCAGGTCTGGCAGCGGACCTGGGCGTCCGCGGGCACCCATACGGTCAAGATCGTCGTGGTGGGCACCGCGGGCCACGCGCGCGTGGATCTGGACGCGTTCGCCTTCCTGAAGTAGGCGGCCGATGCCCGGCCCACGCCACAGCCTTCGGCCGCCCGGTTGACAACCCGGGCCGGCCTCCGGTAGTTTCTTGGCACTCTCAACACGAGAGTGCCAAACACCGCGACACGCGAACCGCAGGGCCCGTCACCGGGATCCTTCGGCGAAGGTCCGCCCGGCCTGACAGCCGGCCCAGGGGCACGGTCGTGGCCAGGCACTCGGCAGAGGATCTCCGGGTCCCGCGGGCATTTCCGCCCGCGGACGGCCCGCGTCTCATCAAGGCCATCGGCGGCCGGACCGGCCGCCACAGGAGGAACGAACCTTGGCCAGCGCCTCTTCGGCGAAGCTCCGCCCCCTGGGCGACCGCCTCGTCATCAAGCCCACCCCGCGTGAGGAGATGACCAAGTCGGGCATCGTCCTGCCGGACACCGCGAAGGAGAAGCCCCAGGAGGGCGTCGTCCTCGCGATCGGCCCGGGCAAGACGCTCGATGACGGCTCCCGCGAGGCGATGGATGTCGCCGTCGGCCAGAAGGTGCTGTACGCCAAGTACGCCGGCACCGAGTTCAAGGTCGAAGGCGAGGATCTCCTCATCGTCAGCCAGAAGGACATCCTCGCGATCGTCGAGGACTGACGCCGCGGCGCCACCACCCGGCGCCCCAGCGCAGCGCGAACCTGAACCCACCATTCCCCGGAGGAAACCCGACTTGGCCAAGCAGCTCATCTTCGACGAGACGGCTCGTCGCTCGCTCAAGCGCGGCATCGACCGCCTCGCCGACGCCGTCAAGGTCACGATCGGCCCCAAGGGCCGCAACGTCGTCCTCGACAAGAAGTTCGGCGCCCCGACGATCACCAACGACGGCGTCACGATCGCTCGCGACATCGAGCTCGAGGACCCGTTCGAGAACATGGGCGCGCAGCTCCTCAAGGAGGTCGCGACCAAGACCGACGACGTCGCCGGCGACGGCACCACCACCGCGGTGGTCCTGGGCCAGGCGCTCGTCGCGGAGGGCCTGCGGGTCGTCACCGCCGGCGCCAACCCGATGGTCGTCAAGCGCGGCATCGAGATCGCCGTCGCGGCGATCGTCGAGGAGATCAAGCGGACCGCCCGCCCGGTCGAGACCCGCGAGCAGATCGCGGCCGTCGCGGCCATCTCCGCGGCTGATCCCGAGGTCGGCGAGATCATCGCCGAGGTGATGGACAAGGTCGGCAAGGACGGCGTCATCACCGTCGAGGAGGGCCAGTCCCTCGGCCTCGAGAAGGAATACACCGAGGGCATGCAGTTCGACCGGGGCTACATCTCGGCGTACTTCGTGACCAACAGTGATCGCATGGAGGCCGTGCTCGAGAACCCGGTCATCCTGATCACCGACAAGAAGATCAGCGCCGTTCCGGACCTCCTGCCGGGCCTCGAGAAGGCCGTCCAGCAGGGCCGCCCGATGCTGATCATCGCCGAGGACATCGACGGCGAGGCCCTGGCCACGCTGGTCGTGAACAAGCTCCGCGGCACCGTGTCCGTCCTGGCCGTCAAGGCCCCGGGCTTCGGTGATCGCCGCAAGGAGATGCTCCGCGACATCGCGATCCTCACCGGCGGCACCGTCATCTCCGAGGAGATCGGCCGCAAGCTCGACTCCGTCAGCTTCGAGGACCTGGGCCGCGCCCGCCGCGTCGTCGCCACCAAGGACGACACGACGATCATCGACGGCGAGGGCTCTGCCGAGCAGATCAAGGCGCGCATGTCGCAGATCAAGGCGCAGATCGAGGACACCACCTCGGACTACGACCGCGAGAAGCTCCAGGAGCGCCTCGCCAAGCTGGCGGGTGGCGTCGCCGTCATCAAGGTCGGCGCGGCCACCGAGGTCGAGCTCAAGGAGAAGAAGCACCGCATCGAGGATGCGCTCTCGACGACCCGCGCGGCCGTTGAAGAGGGCCTCGTCGCCGGCGGCGGCACCACGCTCCTGCAGGCCATCCCGGCCCTCGACTCCATCAAGCTCGATGGCGACGCCCAGGTCGGCGTGGACATCGTCCGCAAGGCCCTCGAGGCCCCGGCCCGCCAGATCGCCGACAACGCCGGCCAGTCCGGCGAGGTCGTGGTCAACGCGGTCCGCGCGCTGCCGATCGGCCACGGCTACGACGCCCTCAAGGGTGAGTACGGCGACATGTTCGCCAAGGGGATCGTGGACGCCGCCAAGGTGACCCGGTCCGCGCTCCAGAATGCGGCCAGCATCGCGGCCATGGTCCTCACGACCGAGACGCTGATCACCGACATCCCGGAGAAGAAGGACGCAGGCGGCGGCGCCGGCGGCCACGGCCACGGCGGCGGAGACATGGACTTCTAGTCCGTCCAACCTCGCAGCACACGAACCGCCCGGGCCCAACGGCCCGGGCGGTTCTGATTCTCGCCCCGACGCGGATCGCCGGACGGGCGCGCAGTCGGTCGGAGGCGGCCCACTCCCGGGCGGGGTGGTCGAGATACGGCCCGGTGGTCGAGCGCGTCTCCTCGGCCTCGCCCCACCACCCGACCGGCCTGGT
>JBAXFC010000016.1:0-19021 GCA_037140135.1 Chloroflexota bacterium | reverse complement strand
GGGTCTGAACGCTCACGGGGGTAGAACTCGCAGCTTGGGCAGGTGTGGACCTGGGCATGCGTGGCCCGGGTTGGTGTGCCCGGGATGGTACCGAACGCGGGCGTGCGAGCGCGCGCCGGGTTCCGGTTGCACGTGCAACCTGTTGTATCACCGGTGATACAATGACAGACATGGCAGAAGTGACGATCCGCGACCTGCGCAACCACGGCGGCGAGGTGATCGACCGCGTCCAGGCGGGCGAGCCCATCACGATCACGCGCGACGGGCGTCCGGTGGCGCAGCTGATCCCAGCCACTTCGCCCAGCGTCCCCATTGAGCAGCTGCTCGCGCGCTGGCGCCGTCTCCCGCCGGTGGATCCCGTCCGGCTGCGCGAAGACATCGACGCAATCCTCGACACGCGGCTGTGATTCGCCGCGCGGAGGGCCTGCTCGACACGAGCACCCTCGTGCTGTTGGCGAGGCTCACTGACACGTCGATGCTGCCTGAGCGCGCGTACATCTCGGCGGTCACGCTCGCGGAGTTGTCGGTTGGACCGTTGGTCACCGACGACCCGACCATGCGCGCGCAGCGGCTTGCCCAAGTGCAACAGGCGGAGACGGAGTTCGAGCCGCTCCCGTTTGATGCCCACGCAGCACGGGCGTTCGCTCGAGTGGCGGCCGCGCTGCGCCGGTCGGGCCGCAAGTCCAGCGCGCGCACGTTCGACGCGATGATCGCCGCCATCGCGATGGCAAACGGCCTGCCCTTGTACACCTGCAACCCGGACGACTTTGCCGGCATTGACGGCCTGGAGCTTGTGGCCGTGCCGCATCCGGACTGGCCGCAGTCATGAGCCCGCATCGTCGCCGCCCCGCCGCGCTCCGTTACACTCCGGAACGATGACCGTTGAACTCGCACCCCAACCCGCTCTCGCCCCGCTCGCGGCTCCACGGCCGCTGATCTTCTCGGGCATCCAGCCGTCCGGGATTGTCCACCTCGGCAACGACCTGGGCGCCATCCGCAACTACGTGATGCTCCAGTACGAGTACGAGGCGATCTACTGCATCGTCGACTACCACGCGCTGACCAGCACCCACGACGCGGCCGCGCTGCGCCGGCGGACGCGCGAGATGGCGGCGAGCCTGCTGGCCCTCGGCCTCGACCCGGAGCGCTGCACGCTGTTCGTCCAGAGCCACCGCCCGGAGCACACCGAGCTGATGTGGCTGCTCGCGACCGTCACCCCGGTGAGCTGGCTCGAGCGCACGCCAACGTACAAGGACAAGGTCGCCAACCAGCCGGACGACGTGAACCACGGTCTGCTCACGTACCCGGTGCTCCAGGCAGCGGACATCGTCATCTACAAGGCGACCAAGGTGCCCGTGGGCAAGGACCAGGCGGCGCACCTGGAGCTCTCGCGCGAGATCGTGCGCGCCTTCAACTACCGCTACGGCGAGACCTTCCCGGAGCCGGTCGCGGTCTACACCGAGGCCCCGGTCGTGCTGGGCACCGACGGCGTCAAGAAGATGTCCAAGTCGGTGGGCAACACCATCGAGATCCTTGCCTCGCCGGACGAGATCCGCAAGCAGGTGATGTCGATGGTCACCGACACCGAGCGGATCAAGCGCACCGATCCCGGCCGGCCGGAGGTCTGCAACGTCTGCCAGCTGCACCGCTTCTTCGGTGACGACTACGAGGAGATCTGGGACGGCGAGGCGAAGGCGACCACCGGCTGCGTGGACACCAAGAAGCTGCTCGCCGCACGGATCACCGAGCGGTATGCATCCGCCCGCGAGCGGTACGCAGAGCTGATGGCGCACCCTGACGAGATCGACGGGATCCTCGAGGCCGGTGCCGACCGGCTCGCGCCCAAGGCCGCGGCCACGATGGCCGAGGTCAAGGAGAAGATGGGCCTGCGCTGATGGCCGTCCACGGAGCGCCCGCGACGTACTAGGCTTCGCGCCATGCCGATCGAGTTGACCGAGCGCCAGAAGCGCCTGCTGGATGCCGTCCTGATCCTGGGGGCCATCGCCCTCGGGTTCGTCGTGCTCAACTTCGCCGGGTCGTTCTATGCGGCCTTCGGCGATCTGCTGCTCACGTTCTTCCTCGCGTGGCTGCTCTCGTTCGCACTGCAGCCACTGATCAGCCTGGTGCAGCGGGTCGTGCCGCGCCTGGGCCAGGCCGGGGCGGTGATCATCGTCTACCTCTCGATCGTGGGGCTCCTCCTGCTGGCGGTCATCCAGGCGGCCGCCGCGCTGGTGTCCTCCATCGACGAGCTGCTCAATGACCTGCCGAACTCCTCGACCTCGTTGACCAACCTGCTGACCGAGCTGCAGGCCCGTCTCGCCGGCCTTGGCTTCCAGATCAACCTGGCGGCCCAGGTGCCCACCATCGTTGCCGTGCTCCAGGACTGGGCCGGCCAGCTCGTCGGGCCCCTGCAGTCGCTGGCCGTGGCGAGCATCGGCGTGCTGGGCAGCATCCTGATCGTGGTGATCCTCTCGATCTACATCGCGATCGACCGCCAGCAGATGGGGGCCTTCCTGCTCCGGCTGGTGCCGCCCTCCTTCGGCGCCGGGGCCCGCCTGCTCGATGCCAGCGTGAGCCGCTCGTTCAGCGGCTTCCTCAAGACGCAGCTGGTGATGGGCGTCGCCTTCGGCATCGTGGCCGCGATCGTGGACATCGTGTTCGGCCTGCCGTACTCGGCGGTCACGATCGTCGGGGCCGGCCTGCTCCACGCGATCCCGTTCTTCGGACCGTTCATCTCGTGGGCGCCGCCGGTCCTGGTGGCGCTGCTGTTCCGGCCCGATGCGGTGCTGCCGGTGCTGCTCCTGATGGGGATCGGCTGGTTCGTGACCATGAACGTGCTCCAGCCGAGGCTGATGTCGGGCGCCGTCGGAATCCACCCGATCGTGGTCCTCGCGTCGGTCCTCATCGGCTCCAAGATCGCGGGCATCGCGGGCGCGATCTTCGGGATCCCGATCGCTGCCGTCGTCTCGGCCATGTTCTTCGCCTGGTTCGAGCGCTCGCAGTCGTCAACGTCCGTGGCCGATCGCGCGGCCAGGCGCCTGGAGCGCCGCGAGGGCCGGGAGATCCGCAGGCCGAGGGAGCCCGTGGCAGGCCAGGACCAGGACGTGGACGAGGTGGTGGATCGGACGCACCAGGCCCACCCGCTGCGACCGGCGCCGGATCACGGGGCTCAGGACGCCGCCGATCCCGGCGCCGGCTTGCCCGCCGTCACGGCCGAAACCGCCGAGGCCACCATCGAACCCGTGAGCCCCGGGGCCGGTCCCGCGTGACGGCCGAGGACGAGGAGGCCGAGGCGGGCGAGGAACCTGGAGCCGAGCCGGAGACACCGGCCCCGGAGATGACCCGCGAGCGCGCCCGCTCCGAGCGGCGCGACCTCGACAAGGAGCGAGGCGAGCCGGTTGCCGGATCCCGTGGCGGCCACCGCACGCTGCGGCGGGGCGGCGGGACCAACGGCGCCGGTGGCGGCGCCCGGCCCCGGATCCTGGTGACCAACGACGACGGCATCGAATCGCGGGGGTTGCTCGCGCTCAAGGCCGCCCTCGACCCGATCGGCGACGTGACCGTCGTGGCGCCCGACAGCAACCAGTCCGCCGTCGGCCACCTCAAGACGCTGTCACGACCGCTGCGCGTCCGGGAACGCACGCTTGCCGACGGTTCCAAGGGCTGGTCGCTCGACGGCTCCCCCACCGACTGCGTCTCGCTCGCGTTCCTCGGCTTCTTCGAGGGCACCTTCGATCTGGTCGCCTCGGGCATCAACTACGGTGCCAACCTCGGCGACGACATCACCTACTCCGGGACGGTGTCGGCGGCCATGGAGGCGGTCATCAACAACTGCCCGGCCTTCGCGATCAGCCAGGAGTACAGCGAGGCCGTGGACTTCACGCTCGCTGCCAAGGCGGCGGCCGTCGTGGCGCGCAACATCCTCGAGCACGGCCTCAAGCGCGGTGAGCTGCTCTCGGTCAACGTGCCGGCCTCCACGGTCGAGGAGTGCGAGGGCTTCGAGGTCACCCGCGTCGGGCGGCGGATCTACCAGGACCAGCTGCTCGAGCGGATCGACCCGCGGGGCATGCCCTACTACTGGATCGGCGGGCCGCCGCCGTCCGGGATCGGCGTCCCCGGGACGGACTTCAACGCGGTCGTGCAGCGGCGGATCTCCGTGACGCCCATCCACCTCGACCTGACCGGCCGCCGCCTCCTGCGCGAGATGAAGACCTGGGACTGGACCTACGAGCGGGACACCCCCGCGGACGAGGACCTGCCCGCCACCTCCGAGGCCGAGGCCGAGCGGATCACCGAGGAAGCCCGCTTCGAGCGCCGGTAGCCGGGCCGTGCGCTGCTCGGCGATCTCACCCACGGGTGACTCGCCACCCATGCGTGGGTGAACCCGGCGCGTTCCACGTGGAGCCGGCGCGCGCCGGGCCGCCCCGGAAACGAGGAACGGGCCGGCGTCGTCGCCGGCCCGTTCGTGATCCTGGGAAGGAACGTCTACTTCCGGCGCTTCTTGTGGTCCGCGATGATCTCCTTGGCCGCGTTCCGGCCCGGGGCGCCCGTGACGCCGCCGCCCGGGTGCGCGCCGGAGCCCGCGAGGTACAGCCCCTCGACCGGCATCCGGTAGCGGGCCCAGCCCAGCAGCGGCCGCCAGAGGAAGAACGAGTCCAGCGCCGGCTCCGCGTGCAGCGGGTGGCCGCCGGTGAGACCGTACTCGGACGCGAGATCGGCGGGCGTGAGCACCTGGCGGGCCCGGACGTGCGAGCCGAGGCCCGGGGCCACGGTCTCGAGGGTCTTGACGGCGAGGTCGCCGACGGACTCCCGGGTGGCGGCCCACTCCTCGGCGGTGCGCTTGGGCGGCATCCACTGCATCAGCACGCTCATCACGTGCGTGCCCTCGGGCGCCCCCGCGACCAGCGACGGATCGACGAGCGACGGGATCGTCGCCTCGAGCACCGGGGCGTCGGCGATGCGCCCGTACTTCGAGGCGTCGAACGCCCGCTCGACGGCATCGATGGAGGTGGTGCCGACCTGGATCCGTCCGCGGAGCTTCTTGGCGTCGCCGCCGGTCGCCGGGAACGCCGGCAGCCCGTCGAGCACGAGGTTGATCTTGGCGACCGTCCCCGGTGTGCGGATGTTGTTCGCCCGCCAGCGCATGTTGGGCCCGAGCGTGACCGGGTCCACCATCGTGGCCAGCAGCTGCTTGGGATCGATGCCGGAGACCACGGCCGGCGCGGCGATCTCCTCGCCCGAGGCGAGCGCGACACCGGTGACGATGCCGTCCGCGGTGGTCACCGCGATCACCCGGGTACCGGTGCGGATCTCCGCGCCGGCGGCGCGGGCCGCGGAGGCCAGCGCGTCCGAGAGCGCGGACGGCCCGCCCTTGGCGAACACCGTCTCGCCGGCGCCGCCACCATCGTTGCCCGCCGCGTCCGCGAGCAGGACGGCCGTGGAACCCGCGCTCCAGGGCCCCATCGCCGTGTAGCGCACGCCCCGCCAGGCGGTGACGGCCTTGATGGCCTCGTTCCGGAACGACTCGCCGACGAAGTCCGCGGCCGCCATCGCGAGCACGCGCAGGATCATCCGGCCGTCGTTCTTGCCCAGGCCACGGAACGCGCGGCCAAGCCGCAGGCCCATGAGCGCGTCGCCGAAGCCCGGTGCCGCGATGTCGGGCGGGGCCTCGTCGCCGAGGTCCGTGAGGAACCTGGAGAGGGAGCGGACGCGCCGGTCGTACTCGACGAAGGCCGAGGCGTCGTTCTCGTCGATGGCGCGCAGCGCCTCCACGCTCCTGGCCAGGTCCGCGTACAGCGTGACGGCGCGCCCGTCCGGCTGCGGGGCGAAGATCCGGACCTCGGGCGCCACCAGGGCGAGCCCGTGCTTGGAGAGCTCCAGCTCACGCGCGACGGACGGCTTGAGCCGCCCCACCGTGTGGGCCAGCGACGGGACGCGGACCCCACCGAGATCCTCGGTGACCGCGGCGCCGCCGACGATCCCGCGGGCCTCGAGCACGAGGACCTGGAGGCCGGCCCGCGCCATGTAGGCCGCCGCGGTGAGGCCGTTGTGCCCCGCCCCGACGACGATCGCGTCGTAGGTGTTGGTCGTCATCGTCATCGTCAGGCCACCTTCCGGCCGCGGGACTTGAGGACCTCGAGCGCGGCCAGCCGGCCGTTCGCGCCCATCAGGCCGCCACCCGGATGCGTGGATGAACCCGAGAGCCACAGGTTCTGCACGGGGGTCTTGAAGCGGGCCCAGCCCGGGACCGGCCGGTTGAAGAACAGCTGCTCCAGGGACAGCTCGCCCTGGAAGATGTTCCCCTCGGTGAGGCCCATCGTCCGCTCGATGTCGAGCGGGGTGAGGACCTGGCGGCCGATGATGATGTCGCGGATGTTGGGCGCGAACTCGGCGATCCGGTTGATCACCGCGTCGCCGAACTTCTCGCGGTTGTTGTTGTCGTCCCAGGTGCCCAGCTCGGGCGCCAGCTTGTACGGCGCGTACTGGACGAAGCAGCTGATCACGTGCTTGCCTGGGGGCGCCATCTGGGGATCGACCAGGGTGGGGATGATCATGTCGATGTACGGCTTGTTGCTCCAGTGGCCGTACTTCGCGTCGTCGTACGCCTGCTCCATCTCCCGCGTCGTCGGGGAGAAGGAGATCGCGCCACGGAGGTGCTCGCCGACGCCGGGCAGCGCGGTGAAGTCGGGCAGACGGTCCACGGCAAGGTTGACCTTGCCGGACGAGCCGCGGAACTTGAACCGCCGGATCTCCTGCTCGAACTCCGGGTCCAGGGTGCCGGGCTCGAGGAGGTCCAGGAACGTGACCTTGGCATCGGTCGAGGCGAGCACGATCGAGGCCTCGATCTCCTCGCCGGACTCGAGCGCGACGCCGGTGGCCTTGCCGTTCTTGACGATGATCCGGGCGACCGGAGCCTCCGTCCGGATCTCGGCGCCCAGGGCCTGCGCGGCGCGGGCGATCGAGTAGGAGACGCCACCGGTGCCGCCCTTGGGGATGCCCCAGGCGCGGAAGGCCCCGTCGATCTCGCCCATGTAGTGGTGGAGCAGGACATAGGCCGTGCCGGGGGAGTTGATGCCCTGGTACGTGCCGATGATCCCCGACGCCGACATCGTGGCCTTGAGCGGCTCGCTCTCGAACCACTGGTCCAGGAAGTCCTTGGCGGACATCGTCATCAACTGGATGAAGACCGCCTGCTGGCGCTCCGGCAGCTGCGCGAACCGCTTGGCCAGCGACGCGACCGGCATCAGCGGGCGGGGGTCGTTGTCGGTCAGGTCCGGCGGCACGATGCCCAGGATCGGCTTGATGAAGCGGGCCATCTCAACCATGAGCCGCCCGTACTCCTCGTACGCCTCGGCGTCGTTCTTGGACCAGCGGCGCAGCTCGCGGACCGTGCGGCCGTGGTCGTTGGTGCGCCACAGGTAGTCGCCACCGGGCGCGCCCTCGCCGGGGCGGAGGGGCGTGAACGTCCCGTCGAGCGGGAGGATGTCCAGCCCGTGCTTGGGCAGCTCCAGGTCGCGGATGATCTCGGGCCGGAGCAGCGAGACCACGTACGAGGCGACCGAGAACCGGAAGCCCGGCACGATCTCCTCGGTCACGGCGGCGCCACCGAGGACGTACCGCCGCTCGAGCACCAGCGTCTTGAGCCCGGCTCTCGCCAGGTACGCGGCGGAGATGAGCCCGTTGTGGCCTCCGCCGATGATGACCGCGTCGTAGCGCTGCGCCACGCCACCCTCCTGGTTGGACACAGCGCCCGGAAGCCGCCGACGGCAGCCGGACGCTATTCAGCCTGCATATGGTTGATGCAGTCTACCGAACGGGCCGCGGAGTCGCGATCTCCTCAGGTGGCCGGGCGCCCACGCCTCCACGTCGGGCTCCACGTCGGGCTCAGCGTCGGGGCTGGAGCCGGGCTCGGCATCGGGCTCAGCGTCGGGGCTGGAGCCGGCAGCAGGGTCAGGGGGCCGCGCCCGGCAGCGCCCAGGCTCCCGACACGATCCGGCGCTCGGGGCCGGTCCCGCGCCGCCAGGCGATGTAGCCCCCGGCCGACCCGTGGGCCGCCCCGGCCGGGATCGGGAGCAGGACCTCCGAGCCGGGCTCGAGCTCGATGGGGCCGGCCGTGATCGCCCCGGCGGCAACCAGGCGCTCCACGTCCTCGAACTCGAGCGGCTGCTGGCCCGCCGCGGTGTCGATCCATGTGCGGGCCCAGAAGCCCGGCGTGTCCGACGCGAACAGCAGCAGCCGGAACGGCTCGGTCCCGATGGCCCGCAGGGCGAGCACAGGGCCGCCGTCACCTGTGCGTGCCTCGGCCACGATGGCCGCGATGGGATCGGCCAGCGCGGCGGCGGCCGCCGCCGCGATGTCGCGATCCAGCGCCGCGAGCCGCGACTCGTCCCCGACCGCAGGCACCGGTCGCTCCCCACCGGCCGAGACCATCCGCACGACCGTCCCGGGCGGGCCGGCGAACGGGGCGGACGGGGCGGACAGGGCGCGCTCGCGGGACGCGGATGCCACGGCTGCCAGAGCCTCGATCGTCGCGCCGGGAAGGCGGCCGCGGAACGCACCCAGGCGGGCCGGCGACGGCTGTGCCAACGACCAGGCCGTCAGCACATCAACCAGTGCGCTCCCGTCCGCCTCAACGCGCAAGGCGAGATCCACGCGGGGATAGCCCCCCGACACGCCGAAGGTCAGCGGCAACGGGGCACGCTCGGAGGAGTCGCTCACGGCATCCACGTTACGCCACCACGCTGAACTCGGGCTCGCCTGGCCGCCGGTGCTCGTTCACCCAGCGCAGGATGGCGCCGCAGTGCCGCGGCTCGACGGTGGTGCCGGAGCCCATGAGGCTCAGCGCGTTCGTGTAGCGGGTCACGCCGGCCGTGTCCGTCTCGGCGACGGTGCCGTGGCTTGTCACGGGCTGCCCGGTCACCTGGACGTAGTGCTCGGCCGTCCGGCTGTACTCGTCCACGTTGCCGATCAGGTGGCCGAACTCGTGGACCGGTGCCTGCGCCACCGCCTCCTCCTGCTCGGGAACCTGCTCGTGGTCGGGCACGAACCAGTTGGCGGCATTGAGGTTCGGCCATGCCCAGTGACCCGAGTGGGCACTGACATGGTTGGGGCCCGCGTCGAGGCTGACCTGGAATCTCAGGGGGATCGTCCGATCCCCGTTGGTGAGCTGGAACCGGTTGCCCCAGGCGGCCTCGATACGGCGCAGCCAGGTGTTCTTCGCCGTCGGCAGCAGCAGCCGCGCCCGGTCGTCCACGGCCTCGAGCGCGACCCCGACGCCGACGTCCACCACGTCGCGCCGGTAGGTGACGTTGAAGCGCTGGTCACCGCCGAAGTGCCGCAGGGTGAACGGGCCCGTCGTGTCGCCCGCGAGCAGGTCCTCGCTGTTGGTGATGGTCGTCTCGCCCGCAGCGATGACCGGACTGAGGTCCAGGAGCAGCTGGCTGCCCGATGCGCCAAGCTCGTCGCGGATGACGTCCGCCGTGGCCGGCTCGGCCGCGAGCTCCGCCCGCCGCTCGTCGGCGAGGTTGCGCACGAACTCGCGGGCCGCCGCCGCCCCTTGGGCGACCGCGTTGAGGAGATCCTCCATGGATGGAGCCGTGATCCGGCCGCCGCGGGAGAGTCCGCGGGCCAGCTGGAGCGTCGCGGTGCCCTCCTCGCGCCCCCACTGGTGGGCTGTCTCCCAGGGGAGGTTGAGGTCTACCAGCGCCGTGATCATGGTGGCGTTGGAGCAGACCTTGACGAAGATGTCCCGGTAGTGGTCCGTGCCGACGGCCCCGCGCTCGTCCGGATCCGCGCGGGTGACGAGCTCCCGGATCTCGCCGTAGTCGATGGAGCGGGTGACCAGGGCCGCGGCATCGATCCAGTCGAGCGCCGTCCCGAGCGGAGGGTGCAGGTTCCTGACCGCCCGGATCATCTCTCCGCCGTCGAGGCAGTCCACGAGGCGGCCACGGTAGCCGCGGATGACGGTCTGCTTCTCGTCCGGGCTCATGGTGCCGAGGAGGTCGATGACCTCGTCTTCGGGAGTGTTGAAGCGGCCGAGCATCTCGTCGAGCTGCGCGATCCGGTTGACCGAGCGCTCCGGAGGGGTCTCCGCGTCCGCCTCCTGGGGAACCGGCGCGGCGCCGGCGCCCGCCGGGACACCGGCATCGGCCGGGGCGTCGTCCCGCTGGAGGTAGCGCGTGACGGCGCGGTTGCCCGCGGTCCGCTGCAGGGAGAGCAGCAGCTGCTCGGGGGATGCCGCCGCCGTCGCCGGCTCGGAGACGACGCGCGCGTCGGTCACGCGGCTCGTGGAGCCTCGCCGCGGCTCCGCCTTCGATCGTGCCAGGTCAGCCAACGAGGTCCACACCTCCGGCGCTCGCGTCCATCGGCCCGCCACACTGCCGGCCGGCCGGATCACCGCCAGCGTAGGTCGCCGCCGCAGCCCCGGAGTGCAGGTCGCCTGCCCGATCGGGCACGTTCTGCCCGGGCCGCGACGGCGGCCTCCGGCCGAGACGCGACGATGCCGGTGCCGTACCCGCCTGGCACCATCCTGCCCGCCGGCGGCGGCGCTTTCGAGCGGGGGCCGGCGAGCCGGAGGCCGGCGCCTACCAGCCCTCGGACAGCGCCTGCTCCAGCGCCTCGACCACGACATCCGCACTCTCGACGGTGATGCACAGGGGCGGCTTGACCTTGAGCACGTTGTTGCCGTCGCCGGTCGGCTGGCAGATGACGCCCAGCTCGAGCAGGCGCTCGCAGATCGCCATTGCCTCCTCGGATGCCGGCTCCAGGGTGGCGGGGTCCCGAACGAGCTCCACGCCCAGGTAGAGGCCCAGGCCGTGCACCGCCCCGACGATCTCCGGGTGGCGCGCAGCGACCGCCTCGAGGCCCGCCCGCAGGTGCGCCCCGACCTCGCGGGCATTGGCCTGCAGCCCCTCGCGGTCCATCGCCTCGAGCACTGCGAGGCCGGCGGCGCACCCCACGGGTGATCCGCCGGTCGACGAGAAGAACGAGCCCTCGGCGGCGAAGGCATCGGCAATGGCGCGCGTCGTGACCACGGCACCCACCGCGATCCCGTTGCCCGCCGCCTTGGCCACCGACACGATGTCCGGCACGACGCCCTGCTGCTCGAACGCCCACTGGTACGCGCCCAGTCGGCCGTACCCGGTCTGGACCTCGTCGGCGATGGCCAGGCCGCGGGCCGCCCGCACGTCGCGGTACACCTGCGCGAGGTAGCCGTCCGGCAGGACGACGCCGCCGGCGTTGCCGAACAGCGGCTCCGCGATGAAGGCCGCGGGCCGCGATGGAGACCGCGATACGGGTTGGGCGCCTCGACCAGTCGGACCCACGGCGGGCGGGTGCCGACGGCGTTGGGGTTGTCGAGGTGCGAGGTGGTGATCGCGTCGGTCGCGCCGGTCCAGCCGTGGTACGCGCCGCGGACCGCGAGCACGCCGGTGGCGCCGGTCGCGGTGCGGGCGAGGCGCAGCGCGAGCTCGTTGGCCTCGGACCCGGTGTTGACCAGGAAGACCGTGTCCAACGGTGCCGGGAAGCGGGCGGCGAGCGCCTCGGCGTACCCGGTCATGACCGAGTACAGGAACCGGGAGTTGGTGTTGAGCCGGGCCAGCTGGCCGCGGACGGCAGCCTCGACCCCCGGGTGGCCGTGCCCCAGGACGGCGACGTTGTTGACGATGTCGATATAGGTCCGTCCGCGGGTGTCCACGAGGTGGTGGCGCCACCCGCGCTCGATCCGGGGCGGAGCCTCGAAGTAGTGGACCTGGGTGGCCGCCAGCACGCGGCTGCGCCGGGCGAGGAGGGCGGCGGCATCGTCGGGCGGGGCGGCGGCGAAGCCGGGCGCCAGCCCGAGGAGCCGCGATGGATCGGGGCAGAGGGCCTGCCATGCGGCGGCCAGCGAGGGGACCGTGCGGCGAGGCGCCTCGAGCCCCGGAACGGTGACCACCTGCACGTGGAGCAGCGACGGCAGGCCGTCCGGACCGCGGGCGGCGACGACGCCGATCACATCGCCCGCCTCGACCGGCATACCGGCCTCCACGACCGGCCCCACGCCGTCGAGCCGGAGATCGAATCCATCGGCGCCGAGGACGATGCCGGCGGGGGCATGGCGGACGATGCCCGCCGAGAGCGCCCGGACCTCGGTGCCGACGGGCAGGAACAGGTCCACGCCGAGGTGGACCGTGGCCGCCTCCACGGTGGTGTCGGGCTCGGCGTCCGTCAGGCGCGCCTCGCCCCAGCGCCCGACGGCGCCGATGTCATCCAACCGGTTCGCCGCGACAAGGTCGTCGATCGAGGACGGGTCGCCGAGTGCGGCGCCCGCGAGCTCGTCCGAGGCCGTTGACAGGTCGAGTAGCCGGAGGCGGGTGGGATCGAGCTCCACGGGGACGACGAGGTCGGTGGGCAGCAGGAGCCGGCGGGCCGGCCCGAGACCCGCGGCCTCGCGCAGGACGGCCTCCGCGAGCGCATACGGCACCGCTGCCACCGCCTCGAACGCCGCCCACTCCTCGTCGCGGACGGCCCCCACGTACGCGTTCTCCGGCTCCAGCGCCGCCTGCTGGTCCCCGCTCACGGCAACCGCGGCGGCCCGTGCCACGACCATCGGCCAGATCGCAGCAAGCTCGTCGCCGGAGAGCGGCAGCAGGGCGAGGAAGCCGCGCGCGACATCCCGCGCCAACTGGAGCGGGTGGTCCATGGCATGGAACGCGTCGGCCGCGATGGTCACCGCGAGGTCGGACGCGACCCACGTGCGCGAGAGGTCGCCGAAGTCGATCAGGCCCGCGGGCATCGGTCGTCCGGCACGATCCCGCCGGGCCACGGTGTTCACGTCGGTCACGTCCGCGTGGATGGCACGGATCCGCAGGTCCGGGGCCAGGCGGCCGAGCGCGGTCGCGGCGCAGGCGGTCTCACGCTCGGCGAGCGCCTGCCGGGCGGGCGTGGAACAGAACGGCAGCAGCGCCTCCACGACCGCGGACGCGTGGCGGACGTCCCACTGCAGCGCGCGCTCGAGGGCCGGATGGTCCCAGCCCTCGAGCGCCAGGGAGATGCGGGCCGTCATCGCCCCGTGCGCCCGCAGGACCACGGGGGCGAGGTGGACGGTGCCGTCCATCGGCTCTCCGTCGAGGTAGGTGACCAGCCGCAGGTCGTGGTCCGCGCCGGACGCCGTGGTGACCCGCGTGACGAGCCCGCCGTCGAGTGCGGGCTGGGGTACCGGAACCTCGAACGGCAGGCCGGCGGCCGCCGCTCGCAGCATCGCCTCGTTCTCGGCCTCGAGCTCCGCCCGCGAGATGCCGGCCCGCGCCACCTTGAGCACGAACCGCCCGCCCTCGGGCGTGTCCACGCGATAGTTGCGGTCCTGGTGGGAACCCAGCTCGCGCAGCGTCCCGGTCCGCCCGAAGGCGGTCTCGAGGAGCGCGCGGGCCTCGCCGGCCTCGACGTCCGGGCGCCGGTGCTCATGGCCCAGGAACGGGTTCTGCGGCTGCGTCATCACCGCATCCTCGCAGGGTCGCGCCCCTTGTGCCAGCCGGTAATGGGGCCCCTACTTCGGAGTGCAATACGTATCGGAGGGCCGGAATATGGCGAATGTCGTGGGCGAGCGCTAGCAGATCACGATCGAGAAGGCGGTCCGCGAGCAGCTCGGCATCAAGCCGGGCGACCGGGCGGTGGAACGGGTCGAGGACGGCCGCCTCGTGGTGGACTTCGTGCCGGCGCCGCACAACGATTCACTGTTCGGGATCTCCCGCGGCCCCAGGAGGCCTCCGTCACGGACTGGCAGGACGTGCGGGATGGGGCGTGGCGTGCCCGGGTCGCCGAGATCACCGGCCACGATGTGCCCGACGGTGAACCGTGAGTCGGGTCTTCGCCGACACCAGCATCCTCGGGCGCTACTTCGCCGACGATGATCCCGCTCGGGCTTTCGCGGCGGCCGGCCTCATCGATGGCGACGCCACGGTCGTCGTCTCGACCACGGCCTTGCTCGAGCTGGTCCATGTCCTGCGAAACGACCATGGGATCGGCAATGCAGCCCTGGCGGAGGCATTGATCCGGTTCCTCTCGCGGGCCAACGTCGAGCTCGCCGACGCCGACCGGGCGGCGGCGATCACCGGGCTCCGGTGGACGATGCGGGTGGCCGCTCGCCGCATCCCGGATGCCCTCATCGCGGCGGCTGCCGAGCATGCGCGCTGCGACTGGATCGCCCCGTTCGATGAGCGGATGACGTCGCCGTCCGTGCCGGTCCGGGCGATCTGATCGCCACCGCCGGCGTGGCGGGCCATCCATTGTGCATACATCTCATGCATACTCTCCCGGTCACCAGTCCAGGAGGTCTTCGTGAGCGTCGGCACCCCGTTCCATCCGCGCGCCGCAGCCATGAATCGCAAGATGCAGTGGCGCGAGTGGGCCGGCTATTTCGCCTCGTCCGTCTACGCCGACTTCCACGACATCGAGTACAACGCGATCCGTGAGGCGGCCGCGGTCATCGACGTCAGCCCGCTCTACAAGTACCGCGTGGTCGGCCCGGACGCGCTGCGCCTGACGGACCGGATCATCACCCGCGACGCATCGAGGATGAAGGTCGGCCAGGTCTTCTACACGCCCTGGTGCGACGAGCACGGCAAGGTCATCGACGACGGCACGATCCACCGCGTGAGCGAGACCGAGCTCCGCTGGACGGCCGCCGACCCGCAGTACCGCTGGCTCTCCATGAACGCCACCGGCCTCGACGTCGCGATCGAGGACGTCTCCGAGGCGCTCGCGGCGCTCGCCCTCCAGGGCCCGTACAGCCGCGCCGTCCTCGAGGCGGCGACCGGCGAGAGCTTCGCCGACCTCAAGTACTTCCGCCGCCGCCGGAGCCAGATCGGCGGGGTGGAGATCGACGTCTCCCGCACCGGCTACACCGGCGACCTGGGCTACGAGCTGTGGATCCCGGCCGAGTCCGGGCCCGACGTCTGGGACGCGATCTTCGCGGCCGGCCAGGCGTACGCGATCCGCCCTGCCGGCATGCACGCGCTCGACGTCGTGCGCCTCGAAGCCGGGATGATCATGCTCGAGGTGGACTACACCTCCGCCCGGCACGCGATGAACCCCGAGCAGAACTACAGCCCCTACGAGATCGGGCTGGGCAAGCTCGTCACCTTTGACAAGGCCGATTACGTGGGCCGGCGCGCCCTCCAGGCGGAGGTGGCCGCGGGTGGCCCCGAGCGCCGTCTCGTCGGCCTCCAGCTCGACTGGTACGACATCGAGGGCCTGTTCGACGCCCAGGGCCTGCCGCCGGCGATCTCGCCGTACGTGGACCGCTCGCCGATCCCCGTCTTCGCCGAGGGGCGCCAGGTCGGCAAGGCCACCTCGCACGGCTGGAGCCCGATCCTCAAGCAGGCGCTCGCGCTGGCGCACGTCGGGCGGCGCTTCGAGAAGGCCGGCACCCGTGTCCAGGTCGAGTGGACCGTCGAGGGCCGCCGCGGCCGCGTGAACGCGACCGTCGTGGACCTCCCCTTCCTCGACCTGCCCCGCAAGCGGGCATGAACCAGGGCGGCTCCGATCCGGGCGTCGTTCCTGCCGCCGATTTCGCCGCATTCGACCGGCTGGTCGAGGAGCGCCTCGGGGCATGGACAGCGGAGCTCGTGGAGTTCCTGCGGATCGCATCCGAGGGCGGCGATGACGCCCGGCTGCGCGAGGCCGCCGACTGGATCGCTGCCCGCCTGCGCCGCAGTGGCGCCACGGTGGACGTGGTGGAGCGCGATGGCGTGCCGCCGCTTGTGGTGGGCGAGATCGGCGACGGCCCGCGGACGCTCATCAACGTGGTCCACTACGACGTCCAGCCGGCCGCTCCGCTCGATTTGTGGACCACACCCCCGTACGAGCCGGTCATCCGCGATGGCCGCGTCTGGGGCCGCGGCGCCACCGACAACAAGGGTGAGCTCCTGCCCCGCATCTGGGCGCTCGAGGCCTACCGCGACGCGATCGGCCCGCTCCCCGTCCGGGTCCGGCACCTGGTCGAGGGCCAGGAGGAGACCGGCAGCGGAGCGCTCGACGCGCTGCTCGACCTGCGCCCCCACTACCGCGAGGGCGACGCTGCCCTGATCGAGGGTGGCGAGCTCGACCTCGCCGGCCGCGCCACCGTCTACGGCGGCGGCAAGGGGATCGTGGTCCTCGAGCTGGTCTGCAGGACGATGGCCCACGACGCCCACTCGAGCCTGTCGGTCGTCCTGCCCAACGCCGGTCACCGGATGGTCAAGGCGCTCGCCACGTTCTGGGACGAGGACGGCCTGCCCGCGATCGAGGGGCTCGAGACGGGCGCCCGGCCTCCGTCCGCCGAGCAGCTCGCAACCGTCCGCGCCGCCGACCTCGCGATCCTCGACGATGTGCGCGCGGACTTCGGCGTGCGGACCTTCAACGGCGGGCTCGATGGACAGGCCGCCGCCGAGGCGCTCACGTTCCAGACCACGCTCAACATCCAGGGCCTCTGGTCCGGCCACACGGAGGCGACGCCCAAGACGGTCACGCCGGCCGAGGCCCGCGTCCGCATCGACATCCGCATCATCCCGGACCAGGTGCCGGCCGAGATGACCGCGGCCGTGCGCCGCCACCTCGACCGTCATGGCTTCGGGGACATCGAGATCATCGAGCGCGAGGGCGAGCCCGCCTGGTGGACGCCGCCCGGTCACCCGGTGGTGCAGACCGCGGCACGCGTCTCGGAGGCCGTGACGGGCCGGCCCGCCAGCGTCGGCGTCTCGATGCCGGGCACGGTGCCGATGCACCAGGTCTGCGCACGACACCGGGTCCCGGCGACCATGCTGGGTGCCGGCCGGGCGGACGCGAACCTGCATGCACCCGACGAGAACATCCGGATCGAGGACCTCGCGACGGCCGTGCGCATGATGGGCCGGTTCGTGGACGCGCTCGCGCGGCTGCCCGAGGTGCCGAAGGTTCCCTGAGGCCGGGCTGGGCGGCGGCAGGCCGCCCGGCGCTGCGTCAGCCGCCGGCGATGCTTGCGCCTGACGAGGTCGTCACGGACACGCTCGCGGGCTTCGCGGTCAGGGTGACGCTTGCGCCACCCTCCATCGCGCCGCTCAGGGTGCCCGACACCGACATGGTGGCCGACGCGCCGTCAGCCATCGTGATCGCCGCGTCGGTGACGTGGAGGTCCGCGAGCTTCGCGACCGCCGCGGACGTGGCGTTGAAGGTCAGGCGCTTGACCGTCCCGATGGCCTGGATGGTGGAGCTGCCGGAGATGTCGAGGTTGAACACGGCGGCGTCGGCCTCGACGATGCCGGTGGCGCCGCCGGACAGCGACACCGAGTCGATCGCCGGGGCGACCGCCGTGATCGTCACCCCCTTGGTCGAGGTGAAGCCGGGCGGGGGCACGTTGATGACCAGCTGGCCGTCCACGACGCTCGTCTGGATCAGCGGCAGGATGTTGGGCTCCGCCTCGATGGTGACCTTGGCCGTGGCCGCGTTGCCCACGATGAGCTTCACCACGGCGCCGACGCTGATGCGCGTGAAGGCACCCAGGTCGCGGTCCGCGGTGGCGACATCGCCACCTCCCACCACGGCAGTGGCGGCGGGCGCGACGGAGACGTCGCCGCAGGCTGCCAGCATTGGCACGACGGCGAGGACCCCGATGACGAGGAGGATGGACAGGCGGGCGGCGCGACGGGGCGCGCGGGCAGACATCATGTGACTCCGATCGGTGAGGACGCTCTCCCGCAGGATGCCCGTCCGGTGCCCGACACCGCAGGGCCGGAGGGGCCGGTTGCGGGGGCCGGTGGTCGCGGGCTGGCGGGCCGGACGGCGCCCGCAGGGCGCCGGTCGGCCCGGGCGGGTCACCCCAGGGTGCGGTCCGCGAACCCTTCGAGCAGCTCGAGGGCGATGGGGAGGCTCCGGCGGCCGAAGCCGAGCCGGAAGTGGTTGCCGGTGTGGCCGAACAGCGTGCCGGGGGCCAGCAGCACGCCCTCCGCCTCGAGCAGGTCCGCGGCGAACCGCTCGATCGGGACGTCCGCCGTGAGGGCCGGAAAGCCGATGGAGCCGCCGCGCGGCCGGACCCAGGCGAACCGGCCGGCCTGGCGCTCGAAGAACGGGTCGAGCAGGGCGAGGTTGGCGTCCACGATCTCCCTGGAGCGGGCGAGGACGCGCTCGCGGGCGCGGAGGGCGACGATCCCCAGGATCTCGGACGGAGCCGAAGCGCAGATCGTCGTGTAGTCCTTGAAGCGGGCGGCGGCGTCGAGCAGGCGGGCGTCGTGGCTCGCCAGCCAGCCGATCCGCAGGCCGGCCATCGCGAAGGACTTGGACAGCACGCCCACCGAGACGGCGTGGGCGCCGGTGTCGGCGCCGGCAGGCGGCCTGCTCGCCGGATCCTGCTCCAGGAACCGGTACACCTCGTCGGAGAGGAGGGTGGCGCCGGCCTCGGCCGCGATCTCCGAGATCGCCCGGTACGTTGCTGCGTCGGGGAGGGAGCCGGTCGGGTTGTGGGGCACGTTGACCACGATCAGCTTCGTGCGCGGCGTGACCGCGGCCCGCAGCGCGACCGGGTCGATCGCCCAGGCCTCGGAGGCGTGCAGCTCGTGGAGGGTGACGTCCGCGCCGGCCGCCCGGGCGACCGCGTGGAGGCTCTGGTAGGCCGGCCAGACCACGACCGCGTGGTCGCCTGGCTCGAGCAGCACGTTCACCGCGCAGAAGATCGCCTCCTCCGCGCCGGAGAAGACGACGACCTCCTCCGGGGTGATCGTCTCGTACAGGTCCGCAATCTCGCGCCGCAGGAGCGGGTGGCCGGATGCCTCCGTGTAGCCGAGGCTGAGGCCATGCCAGAGCGCGGTCGTCTCCGGGTCTGCGAGGGCGAGCAGGGCGCCCATCGCCGGACCCTCCACGTCGGAGACGCACAGGAGATGGCGCGCCGTGAACTCGTGGCGCGCGAAGAACCGCTCGAGCTCGAACGCCTCGATCCGCATGGCGCCATTGTGCGCGGCGGCGGGCTGCCGGTTCGGTCGCCCGCGCGCGCCGGGAACCTAGGGCCCGATGGCCACCAGCGCCGCCCCGAGCGCGG
>JBAXFC010000015.1:0-19400 GCA_037140135.1 Chloroflexota bacterium | reverse complement strand
GTACGCCGTCGCGTGGCCAACGGAGGTGTCCCCTGCCACGGTCTCGACCTGGCTGATGGTCACCCGGTGCGGCCCCCCCGCCAGCGCCTCCTCGATCCGCTGGGGCTCACGGCGTCGTGGTACCAGGCCGCCGAGCCGCCGCGGGCGCCGGGCACGACCGCCTACCGGATGCTCCGGGTCAAGGGCGCCTGGCAGTGGCGGGTCGCCGCGCCGGCCAGCGACATCATGCCCTTCCGCTCGGTGGTCACCGCGGCCGGCGGCGCGGGCTCGATCGCGGCGACCGCCCTCGACGCGGCGCGCTGGATGCGGGCCTACGCGACGGGCGGCGTCGTCTCGCAGGCAATGCTGGCCCTGATGATCGCCGACGTGTCGGTCACCGCGGCCGACGGGGCGACGATCCCCTACGGGCTGGGCGTCCAGGCCGTCCTGGTGGGCGGCAGGCCGGCACTGGGGCACTCCGGCCGCTTCCTCGGGTTCCGGAACGTGGCGCGGTATCTCACGGACTCTGGGATCACGATCGCGGTGCTCACGAACCAGGGGGTCGTGGATCCGCGGCGGATCGAGGAGTCGCTGATGGACATCGTGCTGCCGCCGCCCACGCCCACGCCCACGCCCACGCCGTCCCCATCGGGATCACCGGGCGCGACGGGGTCACCGTCCTCATCCGGCTCGTCGGGCGCGTAGGAAGCCTCGGGCTAGCACTGGGGGTCGGTGGTTCCCCAGGCTGGGCGGCCGGTCCCATGGCGGAGCTCGCCGCCGGGACCGCTCTCCACCCAGAGCGTCTGGTCGGGATCACTCCCGCCGGCGGTGTACAGCGGCAGCCGGATCTGGTCTGGGGTCGCGCCCACGACGGCGACGGTCGCGCCCGTGGGGACGAGGTAGCAGGCCGTCACGGCGCCGCTGGTCACCCCGGTGGTGTGGCCGCCGCCCCCCTCGGGCGAGGTGGGGAAGCGCACCCACAGCTCGGTTCCCGACTGGTCGCGCATGAAGACGGCCACGCGGACCACGGCGGGGTCATCCGTCGGCGGCGTGCTCGAAGGCGGCTGGCCGCACGCCGCAAGCACCGCTGCCGCGAGGAGCAGGGCACTCCGACCGCTCGTCACGCGTGCTCTCACCTCTTCGCGTCCTCCGCGCCGGAGATCAGCGCCGGCGGCTGCCGCCATACCCGCCGGAGGAGCGCCCACGAGACGAGCCGCCACTGGCCGCCCGCGGACCGCGCAATGGCTGCGCCGTGTCACGGCCGGGCGTGAACCCGTCGGCGACCTCCCAGGGGATGGCCACCTGGAGCAGCCGCTGCACGCCGCGCAGCAGGTCCGCCTCGTCGATCGTGACCAGGCTGATCGCGTCGCCGGTGGCACCCGCGCGACCCGTCCGGCCGATCCGGTGGACGTAGTCCTCGGGGTTCCAGGGGAGCTCGAAGTTCACGACGTGCGGCAGGGCATCGATGTCGAGGCCGCGGGCCGCGACGTCCGTGGCCACCAGGACCCGGATCTCGCCGTTCTTGAACGCCTCGAGGGCCTTGGTCCGGTCTGCCTGGGCCCGGTCCGAGTGGATCGCGGTGGCGGCCACGTCATTGCGGTCAAGCCATGAGGCGAGCCTCGATGCCGCGATCTTGGTCCGGGTGAAGACCAGCACCTGGTGCCAGTCCCCATCGAGGATCAGCCAGCGGAGGAGCTCCTCCTTGCGGTCGCGGTCCACGGGGTAGACCAGCTGGCGCACGGTCTCGGCGGCCGTGCCGTGGCGGGCGACCTCGATGGTGACCGGGTTGTTGAGGATGGAGCCTGCGAGCCGCTTGATGTCGTCGGAGAAGGTGGCCGAGAACAGCAGCGTCTGCTTGCGCGACAGGAGCAGGTCCAGGATCCGGCGGATGTCGGGCATGAAGCCCATGTCCAGCATCCGGTCCGCCTCGTCGAGGACGAGGATCTCGACCTGGGCCAGGTTCGCGGCCTTCTGGCCCACGAGGTCCAGCAGGCGGCCCGGGGTGGCGACCAGGATCTCGACGCCAGCGAGGAGCTCCTTGATCTGGGGGTCGAGCGGCACGCCGCCGTAGACCACCGCGGAGCGGAGCGGGACCTTGCGGCCGTAGGTCTTCACGGAGTCTGCGACCTGGACGGCCAGCTCACGGGTGGGCGTGAGGACGAGCGCGCGGACGGGGTGGCGGGCCGGCGAGAACGACGTGTTGGCGTGAACCTTGAGCCGGTCGAGGATCGGGAGCGTGAAGGCGGCGGTCTTGCCGGTGCCGGTCTGGGCGGCGGCGAGGACGTCGCGCCCCTCGAGCACGAGGGGGATGGCCCGTTCCTGGACGGGCGTCGGCTCCGTGTAGCCTTCCTCGGCGACGGTGCGCAGGAGGTCGGCGGAGAGCCCGAGCTCTTCGAATTGCAAGGTTGGTCGTGATCTCCGTGCCGGCCGCTTGGGCTGCGGTCGATGGGCTTCCATGGCCAGGCACGGCGCCCTCGTTCAACGCGAGGGCCGCGGCGATCGCCCTGACCTGTGGCGGAGCATACCCGACAATGGACCCATGGGCGCACAGGGGACCCGCGCGATCGACGTCGCGAAGCGGGCCGGCATCGCATACCAGGTGCATGCGTATGCGCACGACGCCCGGATCTCCCTGCGCGACGGCGGGCGCGGCTATGCGCTCGAAGCGGTCGAGGCGCTGGGCATCGATGCCGGCCGGGTGTTCAAGACGATCGTCGTGAGCGTGGACGGCAAACTCGGGATCGCCGTGGTCCCGGCCGATTCCGAGGTGGACCTCAAGGCCGCCGCCGATGCCCTCGGTGGCCGCAAGGCCGCGATCGCCCCGCCGGCCGAGGCCGAGAGGGCCACGGGGTACGTGCTGGGCGGGATCTCGCCGCTCGGGACGCGCCGGCCGCTGCCCACGGTCCTCGACGCGTCCGCGTCCACCTGGCCCACGATCCATGTCTCGGCGGGGCGGCGCGGCCTGGAGATCGAGCTCGCCGCCGCGGATCTCGTCACGCTCGTCCGGGGCACGATGGCACCGGTCGCGCGGCGGGACTGAGCACGGCCGGGGCCGGCCGCCGGCCGCTACCCGCTGATCTCGGCCCGCTCGGTGAAGATCGAGGCGGCCGCCATCGCCAGCACCAGCCAGGCGACCGTGACGACGATGGCGGTGGTGGAGTCCAGCTGGACGCCGATCTCCGTGCCGCCGACCATCATGCCGCCGCCCGATCCGCCGCTGACCACGGCACCGGATGCCTCGAACGGCAGCCACTTCACGATGTGCGGCGCGAAGATGCCCGCGATTCCGCCGCCGAAGAACAGGCCGATGGAGACGCCGATGCCGGCCAGCTGGCTGCGCGCGATCGTGGCGATCGCGAAGCCGATGCCCGCGTTCATCGCCAGCGACAGCCAGGAGCGCGCGAACAGCTCCGGCAGCCCGGTCATCCCCTCGAAGTCCGTCATCCCCGAGAGGGAGACGCCGGTGAGCAGGGCGCCGGCCACCGAGACGGCGACCCCGGCGAGAAACGCGCCGGCCAGCCCGAGCAGCGTGTAGACCGCGACCCCGCCGAAGCCCGCGAGCGTGTACCGGGTCCGGCTCTCGCCCCGGGCGACTGCGGCCTTGAGCGTGCCCCAGCCCCACTCCGAGCCGGCGATCGCCGCGCCGTAGCAGACCGCGATCAGGCCGCCGATGCCGAGCACCATCTGGAGGATCAGCTCGTAGGCGTTGGGGAAGGTCAGGAACACGCGCGACGCGAGGGCGGTCTGCGGGTCGTCCGCCTGGCGTGTGGCGAACACGACGAGCATCGTGATCAGGGTGTTGAGCACCACCACGAGCACGAAGGTGACCCAGGTCGCCGGGCGACGGCGCAGCTTGCGCAGGTTCGCCCACAGGAGCCTCATGCCGGCCACCCGGGCATCGCGCCCGGTGCCTGCGGCGGGGTGCCGGCCGGACCGGAAGGCATCGCCAGGCTGTGCGACCCCATCTCCGGGCCGGACCCCGTGACCTCGAGGAAGAGTGACTCGAGCGTGGTTCCGGTCTCGATCCGCGAGGCGAAGATCCCGGCGGTCGCCAGGGCTCGATTGAGCTCCGCTGAGCGGCCGGGATCGAACCGGACGGCGAGCCAGCCGCCCTCCGGGCCGTGCTCTGCCGTGACCGTGCCGGGGCCGGCGATCGCCTCGAGCAGGCCGCCGGCGGCCTGCACCTCGGCCGGGGTCACGCGCACGCGCACGGCTCCCTCCTCGCGCAGCAGCGCCTCGATCGGCCCCTCGCGGACGAGCCTGCCGCGGGCGACGATCCCCACGACGTCGGCCAGCTGCTGGACCTCGGACAGGATGTGGCTGGACACGAAGACCGTGGTGCCGCCCGCGGCGAGCGCCCGCAGCGTGTCGCGCATGCCTGCGATGCCGGCCGGGTCGAGGCCGTTGGCAGGCTCGTCGAGCAACAGGAGCTTCGGGGAGGACAGCAGCGCGGACGCGATGCCCAGGCGCTGCTTCATGCCCAGCGAGTAGCCGGAGACCTTGTCGCCCGCGCGGTCCGCGAGGTTCACCAGGGCCAGCAGCTCGTCGATGCGGGCGGGCGGCGTTGGGGCACCGGCGGCGGCGAGCGCCCGCAGGTTCTCGCGCCCGGAGAGGAACGGGTAGAACGAGGGCGCCTCGATCAGCGAGCCGACCTCGAACAGGCGGCGCCGGTCGCCGCGCCCGAACGGGCGGCCGAGCAACTCCACGGAGCCCGCATCCGCCCGGATGAGGCCCGTCAGGATCCGCATCGTGGTCGTCTTGCCGGCGCCGTTGGGGCCCAGGAAGCCGTAGACCGTGCCCGACGGCACGCGCAGGTCCAGCCCGTCGAGGGCGGTCCTCGCGCCGTAGCGCTTGCGCAGGCCCGCGATCGCGAGAGCGACCCCGGAGCCGTTCCCATCCGTCGTCCCGACCACGAATCCTCCCCGCTGCTGCGCCGCGGTCCGTGCGCCCGAGCGCCTGTCAGTCAACGATACCGCGCCGGGTCCACGGTACCGGCCGACCCGGACCATTCGGCAGGTGGCCATGATCGGGAGCGGAGTGGCATACTCCGGCCTGACCCGGGGGGTATGTTCATCTCCGTATTCCCACCGTCGCCGCGACGCATGCGTGGCGTTCCGGCAGAGGGGAGGCAAGACTGTTGGCCCTACCGCGCAGCGGCGCCCAGCGGGCGTCCTCACGGAGGATCCGGTCCATCCCGGCCGTGATCCTTGTCGCCCTGCTCTTCGCGACCGCAAGCACCGCCACGGCGCCCATGGCGAGCGCCGCCGGCCACAAGGTCGTGATCGTGGTCGGTCCGGTCGCTTCGGAGACCACCAAGTACCGCAACGACGCCCGTCAGCTCGCCTCCCAGGCTCGCAGCTACGGCGCAACGGTCCTCGAGATCTACAGCCCCAACGCCACCTGGCAGCGTGTCCAGCTGGCCGCGAAGGGCGCCAGCGTCGTGATCTACCTCGGTCACGGCAACGGCTGGCCCAGTCCCCATCCGCCGTTCTCCGTGGACTCCAAGGACGGCTTCGGGCTCAACGCGACGGCCGGGGCCGGCAACTCGAACACCAAGTACTACGGCGAGTCGTACATGGCCAAGCTCGCGCTCGCCCCCCATGCCGTCGTGGTGCTGAACCACCTCTGCTACGCGTCCGGCAACAACGAGTGGGGCGCCGGCAATCCCGTCGAGTCCACCGCGATCAAGCGCGTGGACAACTACGGGGCCGGGTTCCTCCGGGGCGGCGCCAAGGCTGTCTTCGTCTCCGGGATCACCAGCGTCGGGTACGTGCTGCACGGGCTGTTCAAGGGGCCGGCCGCGATGACCATGAAGCAGCTCTTCTGGAGCGACCCCGCGCGGACGGTCACCTACCGGCTGGGCTTCGCCTCCGTCCGCACGCCGGGTGCGAGGGCTGCGATGGATCCCTACGCCCCGAACCGCTACTTCCGCTCGGTGGTCGGGTTCCTGGACACGACGATCGGGGACTGGCGCTAGGAAGCGGGCTCCGCTCCCGCCGTCACGACGGCACCGGCCGGGGCCTCCGGGTCCGGCATCGTCCCGGTTCCCGTCTGCTGCAGGACGGACGCACCGGCATCGCGGAACAGCCACCAGGCGACGACCGCCGCGAGGCCGACCACCGCGGCCCCGCCGACGAAGACCGCCCGGATGCCGACGACCCCGGCCAGGATCCCTGCCGCAGCCATCGAGCCGATGGTGGCCGTCTGGACCACGGCGTTGAGGGCGCCTGCGACCCGGCCTCGTGTCGCGTCCGTCGTCGCGGTCTGGACGATCGTCGCGGTCGTGACCTGGACCGGCATCACGAACCAGCCCACCGCGAACATGATCAGGGCGACGGCCCACGGCCCCGGGGCGGCCGCGAACAGGCTCACGCACACGGCGACGCCCGCCAGGGAGACGGTGAACAGGGTGCTCGTGCGCAGGCGCGCCGCGAGGGCCGTCACCATGGTGCCCGCAAGGATCATCGAGAGCGTCTGGGCCCCCTCGAGGAGTCCTGCCCACGCCGGGCTGGCTCCGAGGTCACGCACGACGAACGGCAGGAAGAGCACGTTGATCGCGCCGATGCCGAGCATCGTCATCGCGACGCCGCCGAGCGTCGCCACCAGCGGCCGCGATCGCGCCACGACCCGCAGCCCCTCGACGACCGACCCGCCGAGACCCTGGACGCCTCCCGCGTGGACGCCCGACGGCATGCCGAGCTCGCGGGCGAGCCCGACCACGATCAGGGCCGAGGCCAGGAACGTCGCTGCGTCCACCAGGAGCACCGGCCAGGCGAAGCCGGCCACCGCTGCCACGACACCCGTGACGCCGGCCCCCACGACGCCCATGACCATCCGCGTCGCCTGGCCGATCGAGTTCGCCGCGAGCAGCCCTTCCAGCGGCACGGCGCGCGGCAGCATCGCCATCCGGGCGGGCGTGAAGAACGTGCCGATCACGGCCTGCAGGCAGGCCAGCGTGAAGATGACCGGGACCGAGCCCGCCAGCGCGGCGGGCACCATGGCCGCGACAAGCACCGCTCGCACGAGGTCCGAGCCGACCATGAGCAGCCGCCGGTCCATGCGGTCCGCGACCGCGCCCGCGACCAGCCCGATCGTGACCGGCGGCAGGGCCACGAGGATCGACACGACCGCGACCGCCGCTGTGGACTGGGTGAGGTTGAGGACGAGCAGGTACAGCGCGAGGAACGTCATCCCGTCGCCGAGATCGCTGATCGCCTGGGCGACGTAGAGGCGGCGGAAAGCGGGGATGCGCAGCAGGTCGCGCACGCCGGGATCGTGCGCGGCCGGAACGTCAGTCATCGGGGTTCTCCGCGGGGGAGTGGGTCGGGTAGACCGCGAGCACGACGCCGTAGGTCGAGGCAGCCGGGTCGCTGCCGTCGGGGTCGTCGTTGAACTCGTCCGAGAGCGCCAGGAGGCGCGCCTGGAGCTCGGACGCGCGGGCGGGCGTGAGGCGGGCGAGGCCGCGCGAGAGGAGGAGTCGCCGGTCCGGCGGGGCATCGGGGGCCGCATCCACGGCGCCGAGCCGGATCGCCCGCTCGATCTCGCCGCGGGCCGTGTCGAAGACAGTGGCGAGCGTCTGGCCGAGGAGCTCGACACCGGCGCCCTCGCCGGGGGCGAAGAGGCCGCGGTCGAGCTGGAACGAGCGTGCGGTGGGCAGGTATCGGGTCTCGATGATCCCCGAGACCACGCGCCGCTCGACGGGCAGGATCAAGCCCGCCCCGAGCAGCAGCTCCACGTGGTGGTAGAGGCGCGTCTGCGGCAACTCGAGCGCCGTCGCCATCTCCTTGACCGACCAGGGCCGCGACCTGCGGCCGGCCATCGTCTCGAGCATCCGCATGCGTGTGGGGTCGGAGATCACCTTGAGCGTCTCGACGTCACGGATGTACCGGACCTCCTCGACGGCCGCATCCGGCTCGGCGAGGGGTTCCGGGGGGACGGATCCGGCGGGGGTCAACGTTCTTGCTCCACTTACCGTTCAACATTGGCTGAATGCTATGATGCATGTTGAACGCTAGTCGTCAAGCCCCGATGCCGCCCGGATAGGGCACCATGGCCCGATGTCGCATCGTCACGCAGCCGTGGACCACGGGTGGCGCGCGATTCGCGCCGCGTCGCCGGCCGCCGAGGCCGGGCCGCGGCACGCCCGACTGACCTTCCTCGGTCACTCGACGGTCCTGATCGAGGTTGACGACCTGCGGATCCTCACGGACCCGGTGCTCAGGGACGGCCTCGGACCGGTCCGGCGCCAGGTCCAGAAGGTGCTGCCGGCGCTGTTCGCGGACCTCGACGCGGTGTTCATCAGCCATGGCCACCACGACCACCTCGACCCCGCGTCCCTCCGCCAGATCCCCGGCAAGCCGACGGTCATCGTGCCCAAGGGCTTCGGCGCGCTGGCCGGCAGGCTGGACCTGGGGCCGGTCGAGGAGGTGGAGCCCGGCGACCGGCTCACGATCGACCGGGTCCACTTCCGGGTCGTGGAGGCGGTCCATTCGGGACGGCGCGAACCGTTCGGGCCGGAGGGGCCGGCGCTCGGCTGCGTGATCGACGGCAGTCGCAGCGTCTATTTTCCCGGTGACACCGACATCTTCCCGGGGATGGCGGACCTGGCCGGCGTGGACGTCGCCCTGCTCCCGGTCTGGGGCTGGGGGCCCAACATCGGGCCCGGGCACATGGACCCGGCCCGCGCCGCACAGGCCGCCGCCATCCTGCGCCCCGGCCTTGCGATCCCGATCCACTGGGGCACCTTCTACCCGGCCGGGCTGCGGCACGTGGTGCCCAAGCCGCTCCAGGAGCCGGGGCCGCTGTTCGCTGCGGAGGTTGCGCGCCTGGCGCCAGGGGTGCCGGTGCGGATCGTTGCCCCTGGCGAGAGCGTGGACCTCCTGGAGCGCTGACCCACGGGGCCAGGCGGGCCGGTCGCGCGGGCCGGTCACGCGGGACCGGAGGCTCTCAGGCGCTCCTGCGAGGACCCGGCTGGTGGCGCTCGGGCCGCGCGGGGAACGGCGCCGCCTCCACGCCCATCTCCTCCATGCGTCCCGAGTAGATGCCGTACCGCCTGCGCGCCTCACCGTGCCGCCCGGCCGCGAGCAGCGCGCCCACGAGGCCGAGGTGGGCCGCCTCGTCATACGGATCGCGCTCCAGGATCCGCAGGTGGTACCGCGTCGCCCCGTCGGCGTCGCCGTCGGCCGCGGAGCCCTCGGCAAGGAGGCGGGTCACCGCGATGTAGGCCGCCTGTGCCTCCTCGCGCAGCCCGACGGCCCAGTCCTCGTAGGGATCCTCCTCGAGGAAGTCGCCCGTGTAGCGCGCCTGGGCGGCGTCGAGCATGCGCCGCGCTTCGGCCGGATCCCCGTCCCGGGCGATCCGGAGCCCGTTTGCCGCAGCTTCCATGAACCGCTCGACATCGACCTCGATGTGGGCAGGCTCCAGCCAGACGGCCTGCTTGTCACCGCCGATGAACCAGTCGGGCGGGAAGGCCTTGGCCGGATCGAGGACGGCCCGTGCGGTCGCGAGCGCCACCGAGAGCCGGTTGGCCAGGGGTTCCGGATCCTCGGCCGGCCAGAGCAGCTCGAACAGCGTCTCGCGGGTGATCGGCCGGGCGCGCCGGGTGACGAGGATCTTGAGCAGATCGCGCGCCTTGCGCGACTGCCACGCCGCGGCCGGGAGCGGCTCGCCGTCACGGATCACCCGGAACCGTCCGAGCGCACCGACCTCGAGGGCAGGCCGAAGTGACCGGTCGAGGGCATCGAGGCGGGCGGCCGCCTCGCCCGCCGGACCGCGGGCGCCAAGGGACCGGAAGACGCCCGCCGCATCGGCGGCAGCACGACGGGCACGGTCTCCGGTCGCGATCGTGGCCATCACCAGCCGGTTGCGCGCGTAGCCGTAGGGGATTGCCGAGGTGGTCCAGACCGTGCACGCACGCTCGCACAGGAGCTCGGCCTCGGCCCGATCGTCGATCGCGAGCGCCTGGATCTCCAGGCCGGACGCGTAGCCGGGCTGGTCCTGGCGTGCTGCCGCGATGTTGGTCGCCTCCCGCGCGATGCGGCGGGCGGCCGGGTGGTCCCCGAGGGCAAGCTCGGTACGCGCAGCGCCGAGGAGCACGGTCAGCGGTGCCACGTGGCGACCGATCCGGAGTGCCTCCTCGATGAGCTCCCGTGCCTGCTCCGGCTCGTCGGGAACGATGACCTGGGCGAGGCCGATCAGCGCCGGCGCCAGCGCCTCGACGTCACCGCTGCCGCGTCCGGCCCGGATCGCCCCCTCGAACGCGAACCGTGCCAGCAGCGTGTCCCCGCGCAGCGCATGCAGCGATCCCTCGCGGACCAGCGGGTAGGCGACCGCCCGCGATCCCACCCGCTCGTAGATGCCGCGGGCGGCCGAGAAGTCCACCAGTGCCTCCTCGAACCGGCCGAGCGCCTGGTGGGCCCGCCCCCGGTTGACGAGCGCCCGTGCATGGAACGAGGCGAAGCCGATGGCGTCCGCGAGCCCCACCGCCTCATCGAGTGTGTGGAACGCGGCCGTCACGTCGCCGAGGTCGATCTCCAGCGCCCCGCGAGCGTTCCGGATGCGGACCTCCTGCAGCGTGTCGCGACCTTCACGGGCCGCCTCGAGCGCCCGGTCGAAGGCCGAGGAGGCGCGCCGGAAGTCGTGCTCCAGCTCAGCGCTCATGCCGATCGCCGTCCACGCTGCGGAGAGGGCACGCGCGGAGCCCGAGGCGGTGGCCAGCTCGAGGGCGCGGGCGGCGGAACCAGCGCTCTTCGCCACCTCGCCCCGGTGGTAGTGGGCGGATGCGGTCCAGGCGTGGAGCATCGCCTCCTCGTCGGGGGCACTGCCGTCGCAGCGGCCGCGGGCGTACACCGAGAGCGCCTCGTCGTACGCTCCCTGAAGGCCGTGCACGAGGCCCAGACGCCACGCCTCGCCGGGGTCCAGCTGCTCCCGGTGGCCGCTGGCGCGGATCAGCGCCGCCGTGGCCGCCCGCCAGTCGCCCCGGACCATGAACGCCTCGCCCATCGCCCGCTCGAGGCCCACCGAGCGCAGTGCCTCGGGGACGGACATCGCGGCCTCGGTCACCGGGCGCGTGGCACCAGCCGCCACCAGCGCCGGGCCCCGGCGGTCCAGGAAGGCGGCGAGGGCCGCCACGTCGCGGGCGGTCACGCGCTGGCCAAGCGCCTCCTCGTCGTGTCCACTCGCCTCCAGCCAGGCGGCCGCCCCATCGTGGAGGCGGGCCGAGACCGCAGGATCGAGGCGCAGGTGGGTCCGGGCGAACTCGCGCAGGAGGCCGTGCAGGGTGAACCAGCCGGGATCGCCGGGGAGCGGCGCCACGAACAGGCCCGCGCGCATGAAGCCGTCGAGGACGAGGCCGGCATCGGTGATGCCGGCCGCCTCGAGCATCGGGGCCGAGAACCGCTCGAAACATGCGGCCGCCGCGAGGGTCGTGCGGACCTCCTCGCTGGCGGCAGCGATCACCTCTTCCGCCAGGTAGGGGAAGAGGGGTCCATCGGGGCGCTGGAGGCGGTCGAGGACGACCTCGCGACCACCGTCCGGCGCGGCGCGCAAGGCCTCGATCGCGAGCCGGACAGCTGCCGGCCAGCCGTCCGTCGCTGCCGCGATCCGGCTGGCGGCATCGGCCGTTGACGTGCGGGGCACGACCTCGTCGGGCAGCAGCGCGGTGACCAGCGCCTCGATCTCGGCCGTGGTGAACGCCAGGGAGGCGCCGCCGAGGCTCGCCACCTCGCCCTGCGCCCGCAGGCGCTCGATCCCGAACGGCGGATCCGAGCGCGAGACGAGGACCAGGTGGAGGCCGGGTGGAGCGACCCTGGCCAGCGTCTCCACGAAGCGCCACGAGCCGCTTCCGCTGCCCAGCGCGTGGCAGTCGTCGAGGACGAGGACGAGGTCCAGGGCGAGCGTGTCCTGGAGGGCATCCGCGATCAGGGTGGCCGCCGCCATGCCGCGCTGGGCGGCCTCGGCCTCCCCCGTCGGATCGACCGCCGTCACGAGCGGGGCGGCGAGGTCCTCGGGCAGATCCGGCACGACCCGCCGGACGGCTGCCACGACGCCCGCCGCGAAGGCGCCGGTGTGGATGTCGGAGGCGTCCGCCGTGTACCAGGCCGTGGGGCGACTGTGCGCGATGCGGGCGGCGAGCGTGCTCTTGCCATAGCCCGCTCCGGCGACGAGGACCGTGAGGCGGCGCCCGACGGCGGCGAGCAGGCCGGCCTCGAGTTGCGGGCGGTCGAGGGTGCCGAAGGGGGTCACGCGGCGGGGCCAGCCTGGCGGCCCGGCCGGGGGCGTCCGAGGCCATGCCGGACCTTCCGGCGTGCGTCGTTCCGTTGTGATCCAAGGTCGGCGGGCCCCTCGAGCGGACCCTGCAATGGTACCGGGCGGGTGCCCTGGCTCAGGTTTCGGTCTGGACCGTGGTCCCGCCCGACGATGCCGGCAGCAGGACGATGAACCGCGCGCCGCCCGCAGGCGGCTCACCCGCCTCGATGGTGCCGCCGTGCGCCTCCGCGATCCGCCGGGCGATAGCCAGACCGAGTCCCGTTCCACCCGATCCGTGGCGCGTGCTGCCAGGCAATCGCGTGAACGGCTCGAAGATGCGCTTGCGGTCCGCGGGCGGGACCCCGGGCCCCTGGTCGTCAACCTCGATCAGCGCCTGGCCCTTGGGCGCCCGCACGCGCACGACGACCTCGGTGCCGGCAGGCGAGTGGTCGATGGCGTTGTCCACCAGGACCAGCAGGAGCTGCACCAGCCGCGATCGATCGACGTGGGCCGGCGCCGGGCCGGGCGCGTCCACCTTGAGCGTCACGCCCCGTCCGGCGGCCAGGGCCGTGGCGCCGCGGACGGTGGTCCGGGCGATCGACGCGACATCCTCGGGGGCCAGGCTCAGCACGAGGCGCGTCTCGTCCCAGGCCGCGAGCTGCAGCAGGTCGCCCACCAGGCCGCCCAGCCGGTCCGCCTCGGCGATGATGTCCTCGAGCAGGTCGCGGCCGTCCTCGGCGACGAGGCCCTCCCGTTCGAGTACCTCGGCGTTGGCCCGGATCAGCGCGGCCGGCGTGCGCAGCTCGTGGGAGGCGTCGGCGACGAAGCGCCGCTGGGTCTCGAAGGTCTCGCGGATCGGTGACAGCGCCCGCCCGGTCACGAGCAGGGTGATCAGGGCAGCGGCCACGAGACCCAGTGCCCCGACCAGCAGGATGGCGAGCACGATGCTGCGCGACTGGCGCTCGTGGAGGTCGAGCACGAAGCCCGCCTGGACGAAGCCCGCCGGCGGGCCCGACGGATCGCCGAAGCGCTGCGTCAGGACCCGGAGGGACCGTGCGCCCGCGTTGATCGTCCGAAGGTCGCGGCCGGCGGACGACGTCCGGGCGGCCGTCGCCGAGCCCGGGTCCGGGAGCCCGGCGATCGCGATGCCGCTCGGGTTGACGACCTCCATGCCGTCCGGCCCGAGGACGAGGACCACCGTGTCCGCGCTTGCCGGGGCGTGGTCCCTGACCTCCCCGGACTCGTCGCCCGACGGGAGCTCGCCGTCGAGCGCTGCGACCTGAGCGCTGACGGCCGCCTCGAGGCTGCGGTCCACGTCCGCGTCGAGCGCCCGGAGCGTGACCACGGCCGTGGCCGCGCCGACGCCGACCACGAGCAGGACCAGCAGCCCCAGGGTGACGAGGAAGAGGCGCCGCCGGGTCTGCCGCAGGAGCCGCTCGGTCGGCGTCAGGCTCACTCCGTCAGCCCTCGGCCTTGAGCGTGTAGCCGACGCCCCGCACCGTCCGCAGCCGGTCCGCGCGATCGAGCTCGCCCAGCTTGCGGCGCAGGTAGGACACGTAGAGGTCCACGACGTTGGAGTAGACATCCGGCTCCGCACCCCAGACCTGGTCGAGGATCTGCTGGCGGGTCACGACCTGGTTGGCGTGGCGGATGAAGAAGCCCATCAGCGCGAACTCGCGGGCGGAGAGGTCCACCGACCGCTCACCGGCCTGCACGACATGGCGCAGCTCGTCGAGGACCAGGTCCCCAGCGGCGTGGCGGCCGTCCCCGGCGGGTGCGGGCCTCCGGCCGAGCGCACGGATGCGGGCCAGCAGCTCCGAGAAGGCGAACGGCTTGGCCAGGTAGTCGTCCGCACCGGCATCGAGGCCTGTCACCCGGTCGTCCACGGTGCCCATCGCGGTCAGCAGCAGCACCGGGGACGCGACGCCCTTGGCGCGCAGCAGGCGCAGGACGGTGACCCCGTCGAGGTCGGGCAGCATGCGGTCCAGCACGATCACGTCGTGCGGCCCCGCCTCTGCGAGCGCGAGCGCGGAGACGCCGTCAGGGGCGATATCCACCACGTGGCGCTCCGCCACGAGGACCCGCTTGATCAGGGCCGCCATCTTCGGTTCGTCTTCAACCACGAGCACGTGCATCGGGGCGCATTGTGCGGCCCGCCGCCGGATCGGTCGAGGGTCGCGGGGCCCGTCTGTGGACATTCACATCTGGGGCATAGCCCTGGTCGCGTGCGAGCAGGCGACGATGTGGTCACGTTGCCACCCCACCCGGGAGATCACTCGACATGCTGACCCGTATCGCCCTCCTCGCCGCATCGCTTTCCGCGGCCTTCGTCCTCGCCGCCGGCCTCGTCATCTCCGGTGCCGCCCCCGCAGCGCCGGCTCCGGCCGCGCAGGCCGTGGAGCAGGCTGCCGCCGTCGAACTGCCCACGCCTGCCCCTGCTGTCCAGGTGGACACCGTCTACCTCACGCCCCAGAGCACGCCCGAGGTGGGCAACGTGACCAGGGTCGAGAAGTCGCGGTCCACCTCCGCGAGCGGCGGCGAGCACGAGAACGAGAACGAGGGCGAGGGCGACGACTGATGCCGGACGTCAACCTCGACCGTCCCCCCACGCCCCGGAGCCACACCCAGATGTCCGCACCCACCCCGCGCTCGGGCGGCTATCGCCCGCGCCCCACGCTCGAGGACCGGATGCCGGCCCCGCGCGTCCAGCGAGCCCGGCCCGACGCCGGCCCGATGCGCCTGATGCTCGGCTTCGCAGGCCTCGCCTCCGCGTCCGCGTTTGCCGCCGCGATGCTGCCGTCCGTCGCCCCGGCGCCCGTGGTGGACCAGACGACCCAGACGACCGACCTCACTGCGCAGACGGCCCCGCAGCCCGAGCCGTCCGTCCTCCACGTCACCAAGTACGTCACCCTCAAGCCCGGCCAGACGGCGCCGCCGCAGTCCACGGTCGTCGTGCGGCCGCAACCCACGCCCCAGGTCAAGGTCACCGTCAAGAAGGTCGTCGTCGCCACGACCCGGCAGTCCGGCAAGCCGTGACCCTCGACCTGGCCGTCGCTCCCGGGGGCACGAGAGTGTTGACCACGACGGCCCGTCCGATGATGGGCGGGCGCGTCTCGGTCACCATCACCGACGACGCCGGGTCTGCCTCGAGCGAGCGCTCCGCAGACGCGGTCCTCGACCGGATTGCGGCCTGGGCGAGCCGGCTCACCCGGTTCGACACCGCCTCCGAGCTCTCGCAGCTCAACGAGGACGTGCGGGACGAGGTGCCGGTCGGCCCCACCATGACCGCCGTCCTCGACTGGGCGCGCACGGCCGAGGCGCTCTCGGACGGTCTCGTCAACATCGCCATGCTCGATGCCCGCCTGGCCGCCGAGACCGGCGCCGCCGTCCGGCCCGCCGCGTCCCGCCGCTGGTCCCTCCGCCGCCACGCCCGCGGGGCGTCGGTCCTGCGCTGTCCCGGCCTCCGCTTCGACCTTGACGGTGTGGCCAAGGGCTGGATCGCGGACCGGGCACTGGCGATCACGCCCGGGGCGTCCGCCCTCGTGGACGGCGACGGCGACCTCGCCGTCCGCCTCGCCCACGGCGACGAGTACCTGGTCGGTGTCGATGACCCCCGGAGCGGGGACCAGATGGCGCTGCTGCGCCTCACGGGCGGGCGCCATGGCCGCACGCTCGGCGTCGCCACCTCCGGCACCACCGTCCACCGCTGGCTGCACGGCGGCGGCGCCACCCACCACCTGATCGATCCGCTGACCTGGCGCCCGGCCGACACCGACGTCATCCAGGCAACCGTCATCGCCGCCTGCGCGCGGGACGCCGAGGTCTTCGCGAAGGTCGCGATCCTGGCCGGCGCGGACCGCGCACCGGCCCTTCTCGACCGCCCCGGCGTCCACGGGGTCCTGCTGCTGACCACGCGCGGTGAGATCCGCGCCTCATCGGGGATGCTGGAATGGCTGGCGTGACCTTTCGCGGGCTCAGCTCGCACACTTCCTGGACCCGCTGGGGCCTGGCCGCGGTCGCGGTCGGCATCACCGTCGGGGCCACCGCCCCGCGCGTGATCGACGGCCTCGTCAGCGTGGCGATCAACAACCCGGGCGGGCTGCCGTGGCTCTTCGAGCGGGTGTTCGCCTTCACGGCCTACCTGGCCATGACCGGCTCCGTCGTCTACGGCCTGCTGCTGTCGTCGCGGATCCTCGACGCCATCGCCCACCGGCCCATCAACTTCAACCTGCACAAGGACCTCGCGCTGCTGGGCATCGGCCTGGCCGCCATCCACGGCGCGCTGCTGATGCTCGACGCCTCGATGCCGTTCACGGTCACCCAGGTCCTCGTGCCCGGCCAGGCGCCCTACGCGCCGCTCGCCGTCGCCGCGGGCCAGGTCGCGCTCTACCTCTCGATGATCGTCACGGCCAGCTTCCACGTCCGCCGCCGCCTGGGCCAGCGCGCGTGGCGGACCCTCCACTACACGACGTTCCTGGCCTTCGTCGGCTCCACCGCCCACGGCATCGGCGCAGGGACCGACAGCAGCGCGCCCTGGGCGCAGTGGCTGTACACGATCTCCGCCGCGGTGGTGGTCTTCCTGCTGGTCTACCGGATCGGCATGGCGATCACCGAGCGCGGCGCGGCCGACCGGGAGCGCAACGCCGCCCGGACGCCGTTCGCGGCCCAGCCCTTCGACCAGGCGGCCTGACCGCGCGACGCTTCAGACGGGGGACGCCGCGAGGTGCTCTCCGAAGAAGGCGAGCACCCGCGCCCAGGCGTCGGTCGAGGCGGCCTCGTCGAAGTGGGCACGGAGCGGCGTGACCGGGCCCAGCGTGCCCATCAGGCCCTCGTGGACGCTCATGAACGAGTGCCCCGCCTCCGGGTAGGTCTTGACGTCGTGCGGGATGCCGGCGGCCTCGAGCGCCGCGTCGAGCCTGGGCCCGTTCTTGCCGAACGCCAGGTCCCGGCCGCCGTAGGAGGCCACGACGGGGCAGACCGCGGGGATGATCGACTCGTCCGCCGGCAGGGCGCCGTAGAAGGGGGCGATGGCGCGCAGCTTGCGCTCGCCGAGCGCGGCGTAGAGCATCGCGAAGCCGCCGCCCGCGCAGAAGCCGGCCATGCCGATCCGCGCCGGGTCCACGCCCGGCTGCTCCGCGAGCCAGTCGTGGAAGCCCGCCATCTCGACGTACGGGCGGCCGGTGCCGGCCTTGCCGATCCCCAGGAAGAAGCGCGCGATGCACAGCGGCTTCCAGCCCGCGCCCACGAGGTCCGGCGCGAAGGCGATGTAGCCCTTGTCCGCGAAGACTCGGGCGATCCGGCGCATGTCGTCGTTGAGGCCCATCGCCTCGTGGACCACGATCACCGCCGGCAGCAGGACTGCCGGGTCGCTGCCCGCGGGGCGGGCGACGAAGCCGGTGAGCGGGCGCCCGCTCGCGGAGGTCAGGGTGAGGTCGGATCCATCGTCCATGGGCGGCAGCGTACAGCGGCCCCGCGTCAGCCGGTGGTCGCCGCGCGCACCCAGCGGATCCCGAACAGGAGCACGTCCAACGGCGGGGTGCCCGGCTCGGCCTCCAGCCGGATGACCGGCGCGGGCGTCATCGCCACCCGGCGCAGGACCAGCGCCGCCGCTCCGAGGGACGTCCGCCAGCCCTCGGAGAAGGCGATGCCCAGCGTGGTGCCGTACTCGCGGGCCGCAGCGGCCGCATCGGCGACGGGCAGCTCGAGGGCCTCCAGGCGGACGGCCCCGCCGGCCGGGTGGCGGAACGCGGCCCTGGCGGCGCGCGCCGCGTCGCCCCACTCGGCGCCCGCCATCTCGTGCTCGATCAGGAACGGCGGACGGTCCGGGCCCAGGGGCGGGAAGGCGGTCGTCCAGCGCACGGTCTCGCCGTCGGGGCGGCGGCGCGCGCCGTCCACGGGCTCGTCGATCAGGGAGCCGGCCGCGCGCAGGCGGGCGGCGTCGCCGCGCACGTCATCGGTGGCCAGGGCGTAGGTCGCAAGTCCCTCGCGGCCGGACTCGAGGTGGGCCAGCGCGGCGTTGCCGACGGCGAAGGTGGTCGAGGAGACCACGAGCTCGCGACTGAAGACGCCGATCAGCTCGAGGTAGGTGTCGCCGAGGAAGGCGAGGCGGTTGAACGTGCCCATCGCCTCGTGACGGCCGCCGCCGGTGCATGCGATCCCGACGACGGCCGCCAGCTCCGCCTCCGCCGCAGCCACATCGCGGACGGCGATGACCAGGTGATCGATGCCGGAGATCATGGGGCGGATCGTACGGCCCCGGCCGCCGCCCCGGGGAGTTGCTCCGCGTACGATGGCGCCATGACGCCGCCCACCCCCGCCACTCGACTCCACGTCACCGGCAACGAGGAGGCGGACCGCCCGATCGCCGCCATCCCGCTCGGGCTGCCCGTTGTTGTGGTGATCGCCGGCGTGGATCCCGGGGCCAGGGCTGTGGGGGCCCGCGCGGCATGACGACCACGGACCTGCTCGGCGGCCTGGCCCTCGCGGCCGGCCTGATCATGGCCATCTCCCCGGCGCTCCAGGTGCGGCGCATGCTGAGCACCCGGTCCAGCCGCGACTTCTCGCTCGGCTACCCGATCCTGCTCAGCGCCGGGTTCCTGCTCTGGCTGGCGTATGGCATCGCGCTCGCCAACCCGCCGATGATGATCAGCAACACGGTCTCACTGGCATTCATGGTCCTCACCATCGGGGTCGCCCTGCGCCTCCGCCGCACGGGCGCCTGAGGCGCCTGAGGCGCCTGACGTGCCCCAGCCCGCCCCGGCTACCTGAGGATCTTGAAGGCGGGCTCCGAGCGGTTGTCCGCGTCGTCGAAGCCGATCGCGCAGTAGCGGTACGGGGCGGCGCTCGCCGGCACGTCGATCGGGAAGCGCCGGTAGGGTGCGTAGTCCGCCGGGTCCGCACAGTCGGTGGTCTTGGCCGGACCGCCCTTGACCAGGAACAGCGAGAGCTCGGGCGGGTTGAACACGGGCTCGATCCGCCAGCCGTTCTTCGCGTTCCCGTTCACGGAGAACCGGATGTCGGCCGTTGGCGGCGTGGTGTCGATGTAGGCCACCCACACGGTCGCGAAGCGGGCGGGCTGCCAGGAGGCGTCGGGCGTGCTCGTGGGGCCGCCGATCACGCACAGCAGCAGGCGCTGCCCGGTGGTGGGCAGCTGCTCGTCGCGCGGCGGCCCCACG
>JBAXFC010000014.1:0-19552 GCA_037140135.1 Chloroflexota bacterium | reverse complement strand
AGCGCGATCCAGGCCGCCTGCCGAGGTCGCGCCCCCGCGAGGCGGGCCCCCGCCGCGGTCCCGCCCACGAGGAGCACCGCCGACACGGCGGCGAACAGCCAGTACGCGGTGTCGCGGGGCAGGAGCGAGAGAGGCACCAGCACCTGGGCGAGCGGCGGCGGGTACCGGAAGCGGTCCGTGCCCATCGCGTCCACGGGGCCGGCGAGCATCTCGGGCGCGTACGGAGAGGTGCCGTGCGCCACGCGGGTCGCCGCGGTCCAGTAGTCGCCGAAGTCGATGCCCACCTGGGCCGGCGACGCGGTCGTGGTCGCCCACCAGAACCAGGCCGGCAGCACCAGCAGCACGCCGAGCAGGGCGGCGGGCGCGAGCCGGGCCAACGTGGAGGGCACCCGCGTCGTCATGGCGTTGTCATCGCAGGACGCGGCTGACCGCGGCCTTCAGGCCGGGCAGATCACCGGCAGCTGCGCTCCGCACCAGTTCCACCTCGAGGTCGTCGTAGTCGGGGGCAAGCACATCGCGCATCCCCTTGATCGCCACCCGGTCCACGTCGGGAGCCTGGGTCAGGACGTCGATCGAGAGCCTCTTGACCTGCTCGCCGATCTCCTCGATCCGCTCCAGCGCCTCGCTATCCCGCGGCTTCATAGACCACCACTCCATCGCGCTCCACCCGCCGCGCCAGACTCTCCCGATGGATCGGCGTCATGACGACGTCAACGTCCCGATCGAACAGCCGCTCGGCTTCGGCGGTGAAGCGGACGCGCTCGCCGACCGTCATGAACCGGCCCGGGCGCGCATCGACCAGCAGGTCGATGTCGGAGTCCGGACGGAAGTCCGCCCTGGTGGAGGACCCGAATGCGACGATCCGGCGGAGGCCATAGGTCTTGGCCAGGCGCCCAAGGCTGGCGTGGCTTGGAACCTCGATCGTGGGGTGCAGGCGTCCGAGCGATTCGGCTGCCACGTCCCCATGCCGGGTCCTGTCGGGGAAGGACCGATCGACGGTCCCGGAGAGCACCCGCATCGTCGACGCCTGCAGGCGCAGGCTCGTCGAGGCCTCCAGCTCGCGGAGCACCTCCTCCTTGCGCAGGGTCACGATGCCCGTGGGCGCCCACAGTTCCGCAAGGCGCTGCAGGACCTTGGTGAGTCGATCCTCATCACCTGGGTCCGAGAAGCGGCGCAGAACGACGACCAGGCGACCACTCCCGGTACCTGCGAACTCAACGGCCCGGTTGCCGGCGGCCAGTGCCTCGATGACACGCTCCGGATCGAGCGCTGCGATGGCGAAGTCAACCGCAGCCGCAGTCCGGGCTGACGCAACCAGCCTGTACCGATGCTCCGCCCGCGTGACGAGTCCATCACCCTCAAGCAGCTGGAGGGCCTTCCCGGCGCCGGTGTACGAGGCCCGGAGGCCCCTGGACACCTCCATGGCGCGGACGCCGGCCTCGCGCTGCTGCACGACCAGGAGCGTCCCGAGGGCGAGTTCCGAGGAACCGAGACGTAGCATCCATGCATTTTCACTCTGGCAGAGTGAAACGTCAATCTGCTGATCACTCGCGACCAAGCCCCGGGTGCCCGACTCCACGTAGCATCGCGATGATGCGCCTCACCTTCGAGCGGCTCTGGCTGGTCATCGCCCTCGCCCTGCCCGCATTCGTGGCCCTCGTTGTCCCGATGCCCGCGGTGGACCTGGCCTACCAGGTTCGGGCCGGGAACGGGATTCTGGCCACGGGTGCGCTGCCGGGCGTGGACACGTGGACGTTCACCGTGGCCGGGACCCCGTGGCTGGACCAGCAGTGGCTGGCCCAGGTGGCGCTCGCGATCGGGCAGGGGGCTGGCGGCTGGGAGCTGCTGGCCGTCATCCGGGCTGCGCTCGTGGTGGGGATGACGGGCGGCCTTTTGGCGGTGGCGCGGGCCCGAGGGGCCGGGGTGCGGACGGCGGCCATCCTCTCCATGGTCGCCTTCATGCTGACGGCGATGGCGCTCGCGCTGCGGCCGCAGCTGTTTGGCATCGATCTGCTCGTGCTGCTGCTCTGGCTGGTGGCGAGCCGGGACCGGCACCCACGCCTGTTCCTCGCCGGGCCACTGGTCATCGCGCTCTGGGCGAACCTGCACGGGACGTTCGTGCTGGGGCTCGTGGTCCTGGGCTATGCCTGGCTGGAGGACATGGCTGCGCACCGCCCGGCGCGGACCTCCCTGCTCGTGCTGGCCGCGGGGCTGGCGGCGACGCTGGTCAATCCGTACGGCGCCGGGATCTGGGACTACGCGGTGGGGATCGGGTCCAACCCGGCGATCACCGGCCTGGTCAGCGAGTGGCAGCGGACATCGCCGCTCCGCATGCCCGGGGCCCTGTTCTATCCGTCGGTCGTGATCGGCGGCCTGTTGCTGTGGCGGTTCCGGGCCCGGATGACGGCGCCCGCCTGGCTGCTCGCGGGGGGGATGGCCGCCCTCGCCATGTGGACGGAGCGCGGGGTTGCCTGGTGGGCGCTCGCGCTTGTGTTCGTGCTGGCGGGTGTGCTGCCGGGCGCGCCAGGCGGTGCGTTGGCGGGCGCGCCAGGCGGTGCGTTGGCGGGCGCGCGAGGCGGTGTGCTGCCGGGCGCGCCAGGTGGTGCGTTGGCGGCCGACGGAACCCGTGCGGTCCGAACGCCCAGGGCGAGCCTGGTGAACGGCGTGATGGCCGCCGTGCTGGGGCTGCTCGTCGTCGCGGCGCTGCCGTGGTGGCGCCCGGCCGATCCGCTCATTGGCCGGTCAGGCCTGCTCTCCTACGCGCCGTCCGGCCTGGCCGGGTTCGTCCGGACGATCTCGGGGGGCGCAGGGGCCCGCGTGGTGGTGCCGCAGGTCTGGGGCTCCTTCTTCGAGTGGGCGGCGCCGGACGTGCCGTACTTCATCGATTCGCGGTTCGAGCTGTTCCCGGCCACGGTCTGGGACGATGACCTCGCGCTCTCCGGCCCCGACGCGGCGAGCGTGCTCGATCGCTGGCAGGCGACGGTCCTGGTGCTGCGACCCGGCGACCGGGTGCCCGTGACCGGCGGCTGGCGGCAGGTCTACGCGGACGCCGACGGCGTGGTGCTCCAGCGTCCCTGAGGGGCGTGCCGGGGCACCGGCGGCCGGTCCGGACCCCCTGGCTCCCTGTTCAGCCCAGCCACACCTTGTCGTGGCGCTGCTCGCCGCGGCGGGCGAGGAGCACGACCGCGGCGAGGGTCACCGCCGACATCACCGCTGCCCCGGCCACCCCGATCGCGGGCACATCGGGCGGCACGATCCCGGCCGGCGGCGCCACCACGACCAGGTTGACGGTGAGTGCCACCCCGAAGGCGAGCGCCGTGAGCAGCGTTCCGCGACCGGCCACCGCGAACAGCAGGAACGCCGCGGCGGCGAGGCCGTCATGGACGGGCATCGTCGTGCGACAGGTGAAGGCGACCAGCAGGACGGCCGCAGCACCCAGCGCCAGCCGCTCGCCGGTCGCGTTCCGGAGCACCGCGACGAAGACCGCGAGCACGAGGAGCGCCGCCATCGCCGACCCCACGTCGGCGAAGGAGAGCGGCCCCAGGACCGCCGTGGCCGCGGTCACCGTGTCGCCACCGGCCCCGAGCCGTCCCACCACCCACCAGGGGTTCCAGGCGCCGGCGGAGAGCGTGCCGCCCAAGGCCGCGTCGGCGGCGGCGACGTTCCGGAGATAGGCAGCCGGACCGCCGGCCGCGATGCATGGCACCCACGCGACGACCATCACAACGCCGCCGACGACGATCGCCCGCGCGGTGCGCCGGATGCCCTTCGCCCCCAGTGACCAGGCGAGGAACGGGACGACCAGCACCATGGCCTGCTGCCCGGCCGCCACCGCCAGCGCCAGGAAGGCCGCGACCAGCACCGGTCGTCCGGCCCGCGCGGCCAGCAGGGCGATCACGGCCGGCAGGATCCAGAGCGCGTCGATGTCGCCCCACCAGGAGGACAGGTACCAGCCGGCAGGCCAGAGCAGGGCGACTGCCACCGCGACCAGCGCGGCACCGGGCCGGTCGCGGAACCACCACAGCGCCGCCGCCGCGATCCCGATGTCCGCGATGCTCGCCGGGACCTTGAGCAGGGCTCGGATCGCCGGGTCCGTCGCGTCGGCCGCGGTCCGGAATGCGGGTTCCAGCGCCCCGAGCAGGGCCCACGTGGCTGCGATGACCGGCGGCTGCGAGAGATCGCCGTCGTAGGCGCGCGGAAGACCGGACGTGACGATGTCGTGGACCCAGCGCGCGAGCCGGTCGAGATCGGCGGCCACACCGGCGGTCGGCCAGAGCCAGAGGCGCAGCGCGATCCCGGCCGCGAACAGCAGCGGGAACCCGATCGCGAGGATGAGGGCCGCGTACGGTGGCTCGCGCCTCGCGCCAACGATCATCGGGCAGGCCTTACTGCTTGGGCCGGGCGCGCCGGGATGCCCTTGCGGTCCCGTGCGCTCACCAGCGTCAGGACCGGGTCGTGACCCAGTAGCGCTCGGCCAGGCCTCCGGGGACGCGGCCGTTGGCGCCGGTCCGGGCCGCGAAGCCGCGGACGGCATCGGCCATGGCGGAGGTGCTGTCGAACAGCCGCTCGATCTGGCTCTCGTACAGCGCGATGCCGCGGATCTTGCGCTCCAGCTGGTCGCTGATGTCCGCGTACTCGGCGTTCAGGGAGACATGGGCCGGCATCGCGTCGAAGGAGCCTTCCGGCATCTCCTCGATGCGGCCGAACTCCTCCCACCACGCGTACGGGAAGTCCTCGTACAGGACGATCCGGCCGGCATATCCGGGGGCCGACATGATCCACGACGGCTCGTCGTGCAGGAGGCCGAGGCCCGCGTCCCGGGTCAACTGGTGGTCCACGTGACCGCCCACGCCCATTGGCAGGTAGACGCGCGAGGCGTCGAGCCGGGCGAGCTCGCGGCGGAGGATGTCCACCGGGGGTGCGTCGTCCGCGCGCGGCGCGCCGAGCAGCTGCTCGTCGCCCTCGTAACCGCGGAAGACGGCGTCCGGGAGGTCCAGCCAGACGAAGGCGACCTCGGCGAAGGCGGCGTACCGCTCGTCCTCGAGACGGCGCTGGGCCATCGCGTCGCCGGCGGCCGCGGCCTCGGTGCGCTCGGTCGTGAGGATCGGCCCCTGGGTCGTGGTGTCATCGACCAGCGGCTGCCCGGCCATCGGCTCGGCCGCGATGTGCGCCCGCCGAGACCACGAGGAGCGCTGCCAGAACCGCCTGGCGGCGGCGTCGGCGTCGGCCTGGGTGGCGTCGAGACCTTCCCTGGAGGCTGCCCACGGGGCGTCAGCCGGGTCATTGGGGTAGTCCGCCGCGAGGTGGGCGCGGTTGAAGGACTCCGAGGCCGGCCAGATGGCCTTGTTGCCGAAGCCCAGCGCCTCGCGCTGGTAGGGGGTCAGCGCGTCCGAACTGCCGGACCCGGAGTACAGGGTCAGGATCGTGACGTTCTGGCCCAGCTCACGCAGGCTGGCGATGAGTCCGCCGCACGACAGCGCGACATCGTCCGGGTGGGGGGCAACGAAGACATGGGTCATGGCGAGCGGAGTATAGCCGGGCGGCATCCGCTCCAGAACCCCGGTCCGGGCTTCTCGCGATGCTTGGGCCGCCGGAGGTCCCGGCGGCCGCGGGTCAGCTTGCCGACGGGCTCGGGCTGGGCGCCGTGGACGGCGCTGTGCTCGGGGCCGTGGACGGGTTCGGGCTGGCCGACGGGGCCGCGCTCGGCGCGACGCTCGGGGCCGTGCTGGCCGACGGGGCCGCCGAGGCGGAGGCCGAGGCGGACGGCTTGGCCGTGGGCTTGGCCGTGGGCTTCGCGGTGGGCGGCGGCGTCGGGGTGGCAATGGGCGTGGGCGTGGCGGTCACGTTGGCGACCAGGCCGGCGCTGCCCAGCAGCATCCCGTAGACCAGGATCAGCACGAACACGGCAACCGAGGCGATCACGAAGTAGCCGGAGAACCGGTCGTCAACGTGGACGGCCACGTCCGAGACGGACGGGGCCGCGGGCGTCTTGGACGCGTCCTTGGCCTTGTTCCGGTCGCGGCGGCGCGCGGCTGCACCCGTCGCACCCGCGGCGGTCGCTGCGCTGGCGGGGGCCTCCTCGATGGTGTCGCCCGCATCCAGATCCTCGGCGAGGTCCTCGCCGTCCTGCTCGACGTCGTCCGCGGCGTCAAGTGCCTCGGCGTCCGTCGCGGCCTCGTCGGCGGCTGCGGCCTCCGGGTCGCGCTCTTGCTCGGTCATCCGGGTTCAGATCTCCTCTCCGCGGGCACGTCGCCGGGCGACACCTCACGCGGCCGCCAGTGTACCGACCGGGGCGCTTCCGCGGGACGCCGGGCCCCGCATCCCCCTTCACGGCCCCCTCGGTAACCCGTCTTCGCACGGCACCACCGCCGACTCCCACGCGACCGCACCGCCCGACCGAACCCTGCCCGAGTCAGGATCGGCCCGTCCGAGGCCCGCGACGCATGCGTGGGTCAGGCAGGCGGCCCTGCCGCACGGCACCTGTCTCGGATCGCCCGGATTGGCAGGGAGCCACGCTCGCCAAGTCCCGATCTGACCCACCGGTGAGTCGCAAAGCATTCGCAGCCCTCCGCGACCCGGCTGCTCAGGCCTCGCGGACCTCCTTGAAGGCCAGGCCCGCCAGGCCTGCCACCGCCGAGATGACGCCGGCGAAGATGATCACGGCGGACGGTCCGACGATCCCGCCCAGCAGCCCGCCCACCGCCATCGCGATCGACATGCCGCCGAACGCGAGCGAGAACCGGAAGCTCACCACGCGCCCCATCAGTTCCGGCGGCGTCCGCTCCTGGAACATCGTCTGGCTGGGGATCACGAAGGCCATGTTGGCGATGCCACCAAGGAACATGAAGAAGAGCACCAGCGGCACGTTGTGCACGATGCCCATCAGCATCGCCAGCACCCCGAACGACGTGTAGGCCGCGATGACCATGCGCCCCTTGTTCGTCCTCGGCGCCAGCGCTCCCAGCACGAACCCGCCGACCAGGCTGCCCACGCCGATCGCCGTCTCCATGAACGCGTAGGTGCCGCGGTACGCATCCCCGGGCTCGGCCGTGATCTCCTTGGCCAGGATCAGCGTCGTGACCGTGAGGATGCCCAGCGAGAACTGGCCGGCCGTGCCCTGGAGCGTGTTCGCCAGCAGCACCGACTCGTTGCGCAGGAACGCCCAGCCGGCCTTGAGATCCGCGAGCACCGACGCCGGGGTCTCGGGGACTTCGCCGGCATCGGCATCGGCATCGGCGCCGGCATCGGCATCGGCATCGGCATCGGCATCGCCCGCGTCGCCCGCCTCGGCCGGACCGCGCAGGCGGCGCACGAGCGGCGGCACCGCGATGGTGGCGACGAGGGCCGCCGAGAGCAGGTAGGACGCCGCATCGAACCAGAACGCCAGCGGCAGCGACCCGGCGAGGAAGACCACGAACAGGCCGGCGAGCGGGTACGTCACCACGTCGGCGAGCTGTTCGCCCACCCAGGTCGCGGAGTTGGCGGCCATCAGGTCGTCTTCGGCCACCACGCGCGGCAGCACCGAGGCACGCGCCGGCCGGAAGAAGATCGAGATCGTCGTGATCCCGAACACCAGCGGGTACGCCAGCCAGACGTTGATCAGGATCGCCACCGGGACCAGCAGCACCAGCGAGGCCCGCAGGATGTCGGACACGACCAGCACCTGCTTCTGGTCCCAGCGGTCCACGTAGGCGCCGGCCAGTGGCGACAGCACCAGGTTGGGGATCATGCCCGAGAAGAACGCCAGCGCCACCGCCAGCGGCGAGCTGGTGATCTCGTAGACCAGGGCGGCCAGCGCGATCTGGTTGATCCGGTCGCCGAAGAGGCTGATCACCTGCCCCACCCAGAGCGCCGAGAACGAGCCGTTGAGCGCCAGCCGGATGTAGGGGTGGCGCCGGATCCGGTCGAGGTCGAAGCGCTTGAGGACGAGGTCGGGCAGCGCAATCCCGGTCCGGGATGGGGCCATCACGCCCGGTGATGCCGCGAGGCCCATGCCGCTTGCGCCCATCATCAGCGGGCGCTCCAGCGCCATCGAGTCGTTGAGCGATGGCGACAGGCCTGTGCCGGGCCGCAGTCCCTGGCCGATATCGTCGGTCAGGCCGTCCGGGCGCGGGAGCCGCGTGGCGCCGGTCCGGGCTCGATATGCGATCGAGTCTGTCTCGTTGTCCGCGGCGACCAGCGGTGCCTGCGCCGGGCGCAGCAGCGTCGCGAACAGGAAGAAGGCCAGGCCCGACGACAGGAAGATGTCCCCGATCGAGGCCACGTTGCGCACGATCGGCAGCGGGATCGGGATGATGTCGCCCAGCGGCCCGAGGTGGAGCAGGAACTCGGTCGTCGAACCCGTGCTCAGCTCGAAGTGCAGCACGGAGCTGATCCCACCGGGAAGCCCCGACGCCACGAACGCCTGGTCCCAGACCGGCATCCGTCCGCCGTTGACCATGATCGCGATCCCGTTCGACGCGATCCCGATGAAGGCCAGCGCGAGCCCCGGGTACGAGCGGTTGTGCCAGAGCGTGAACAGCAGCAGCCCGTACGCCGCGGCCAGCAGCGGCATCCGGAACGTCTCCACCACCCCGACGCCCACACCCAGCAGCGCCTCCGTCCCGAACCGGACGATGACCGCCACGAACAGCAGCGGCAGGAACCGCATGCGGATGTTCGCCAGGTTCTCCAGCCGCCCGCCGAGCAGCAGCCCGAGCAGCAGCCCGAGGACGATGCCGCCGATCAGCACCGATCAGCCCCGGATCGCACTGCGTCGCCGGGGGTGCCCGGCGCGGACCGGTTCAGTGCTGCTCGGGCGACCGCGCCACGGTCGCGGTGGCCCCGCCTGCGACCGCGACGGCGCTCGCCGTGCTCGTGCTCCGGTTCGCCTGCTGGCTGATCAGCGGGATCGGCCGCGGCTGCACTGTCCGGCCCGGATCCGACACACCTTCCGCCCAGGTCGTCCGCACGAACGCATCGACCACCTTGGGGTCGAACTGGATGCCGGCGAACTTGCGCAGCTCCGCCACCGCCTGCTCCGGCGTCAGCGGCGTCATCCGGTACGGCCGCTGGGCCGTCATCGCCTCGAAGCTGTCCGCCACGTGCAGGATCCGCGCCAGCTGCGGGATCTCGTCGCCGATCAGCCGATCCGGGTACCCCGACCCGTTGAACCACTCGTGGTGGTGCCGGATGATCGGCAGCTCCGCCGACAGCTTGCTCACCTTGCCGATGATCTCCGCCCCCAGCACCGGGTGCGCGTTCATCCGCATCCGCTCCTCGCGGGTCAGCTTCTCCTGCTTGAGGAGCACGTGGTCCGGCACGCCGATCTTCCCGACATCGTGGAGCAGCCCGCCCCACTCGAGCGCCTCGAGGTCCGCCTCACCCAGCCGCATGACCTGGCCGATGTCCTTGGCGATCTCCTTGACCCGCCACGAGTGCTTGCTCGTGAACGGATCGCGCTTGTCCACGGCCTCCGCCAGGGCGGTGATGGTCTCGGTGAACATCTCGCGCATCTCGGTGTAGCTCTGATACGCCAGCCTCGTCATGTACAGCGGCAACGCGAACACCGGAGTGGCCCACGGCGCAAAGGCGTAGATCTGCGCCATCAACCACCCGATCGGCGCGAGGCTGAGGTAGCTGCCGATCGTGCCGCGTGCCTCGCCCTCCATGACGCTGAGTGTGCGTTGGGACGTTCGGAAGGCAACCAACATGGCCGTAAGAGTTCCGTTGATCGCGAGGAAGACGCCACTTCCCAGCAAGGCGACCAGGAATGTTGCCGGCTGCGTGACGTCTAGGTGTGGAATCCCGAACGGGACCATCACGATGCCGGCGAAGAAGCTTGGTAAAAGAATGCCAGCATGGTTCGCCAGGGTCCCGTACCAAGGAATTCGACCGCGCACCTCGCGCACCTCGGTGGTCCCAAGCAGCGCCACCCAGACTCCAGCGGCAGGTCCACCGAGGATTAGTGATGCCATCAGCGTGGAAACCGATACTGCGAAGTAGAGACCACGCGGTCCGCGGACAGGCAGCGCCGAGGCAAACAAGGTGAGCAGGATCCACGACCCGACGCCAGCAAGAGGGGCGGCGTCCTTGCCCAGCCACAAGAATGGCTTGGCGATCGGCATGGCATCCGTGACTGGAATCAAAGAGGTCGCAGCGACGAGCGCGGCTGCGCTCGCTGCTACGACCCCAATGATGTAGAGCTTCAGGTTCCTCGGCATCCGTCCACAGTTCCCGATGTGTATCGGGACTCTAGCCCGTTCCGCCCTCCCGAGTGAAACGGACTTGAGACTGAGACCCGGTTTTTGCCTTAGAAGCCCTTTAGTGAAGCTCCCCCAGCCAGTGCCAGAGCGGCAACTGCACTGAGAGCGGCCAGGAGCCGCACGAGGCGATCCTTCATCGGTCGATCCTCCGCGTCCTGTCCTACCAGCCCTTGTATGCCTGATCCGGTGCCACGCTCGTACCTCCTCGCGGCCTCCGTGTCCTAAGAACACGGAAACCGACCTGACTCGAAAGTCGGTCGGTTGCACTAGTCACTCCGCCTCCACCCTAAGTGCCCAATTCAGGTGGTGGCATCAGCGCGTTCCGAGCGTTCCTTGATATGCAACAGTACCGAAGTACTACTGCGGGGCGAACGATAGGTACCGGTCACCACACCGGTCAATACGCAACCCTACCTATGCCCACCGATCTACCCGGGCCGGGCACCGCGTGTATCCCCGCTAGATGTCCCCGAACGCGGGCGGATCGGCCCCGAGCTCGCCTCGAACGTAGGCTGCATAGTGGGCGTACTGTTCCGCCGCGGCGGCCTGGCGCCCGCTGGCTTTGTAGGCTCGTAGGAGTTCGAGTTCGATCCCGTCGGCGTCAGGGTCAATCGCCAGCAGTGCGTGGCCGATTTGAATCGATCGGTCGAACTGCCGCGAGGCGCGCCCGCTGGCCATGGCTGCCTCCCCAGTTGAGAGCACAGCAGCGTGGAGGTTCTCGCGGTAGGCGAGGGCCCATTCCTCGTATGCAAAGTCCAATGCGTACTTGCCCTGATACAGATCGAGCACTTGTTCGAACACGTCTGCGCCCGGCTTGTCTGGCTTGGCGAGCAATCGCCAGCATCGGCGGCTGGCACTGTCGACCAGGTCGGCGCCTAGGCTGACGACGTCGCCGTCGAACAGGACATAACCGGCACTCATGCCCTCCCTGTAGTCGGGCTCGAAGATCCGTCTTGCGAAGTAGATAGTCTGATGAAGTGAGTTTGCGGCTGTGTCGGGCGGCAGGTCCGGCCACAGGGCATCGAGCGCCTCATCTTTGGTGGAGGCCATGCCAGGCCTCGACGACAGGAAGCACAGCACAGCCAAGACCTTCCGTCGGAGGCCGCGGCCGATGCTCAATCCGCCCAGTCGGAGATCGACGGGCCCGATGTCCGCCAGGTACAAAGGCGCGGCAAGCCGGCGGGTTATGCGTAGGGCTGCCGGTCGGTAGGCCTTCTTCGACACCGAGAGCGCGCGAAGGTGCTGCGCTTCCGCAGCGCCCCCGATTTCGGCGAGCAGCTCGGCGCACTCTGAAGGGGCCGCATCCGCTCGGTCCAGATGGAGTCTTAGGGCTGAGACCCAACGCTCTGGCCGGAGACTTGCTTCTTCTCGCACGAGCTCCATGGCTCGCGCCCCAAGCAGAGAGAGGCCCCCGGAGAGCTCCTCGGCGATCAGCGACAGGCAGTACCGGTCGTCCGTTTCCAGTCGTTCGATCTGAGGCCCAATTGGCTCTCCGGCCTGCAGGGCTTCGAGAATGGCTGCCAGAAACTCCATAGGTCGCGATCGGTGAGCAACTGCGATGCGACGAAGTTCCGCGGTGGCTTTGAGACTGTCCGCTGACTTGCGCGCGGCCTCGAGCCTCGCCCGAAGGAGTTGGGCCCGGAACTTGCCGGCGGCATCTGGGCACCGCTGAACCTGCAGCCGATCGCACATCGCGCTGGCGGTCTTCAGGTCGCCTTGGCGCATTGCGGCTACGCCCCGCGCAAGTGCCCAAACTGCCCTATAGCCGCCGGCCAGGCGCTCGGGGTCCACAAGCGAGAGCGCGGAGATTGCATCCGAGGCCAAGCCGAAGTCGCCGTGAATGCGAGCGCTCTCTACCGCAAGTTCCTCCCGCGCCAGGAGCGATGCGCCTTTCATCTCGTCGGTCAGGATGGTTTTCGCCTCGCTGATGCGTCCGAGCTGCGCAAGGGCAACCGCCCGCATGGCGGTTGCCGCAACTCTCTCGACCGAAGGGCTGCGTGCGCCACCGAGGTGCAGTTCGGCCAAGGTCGCCTCCTTGAGGGCCGCCTTTGCCCGCCCGAGCCATGGAAGTGTGCCTGCCAAGTTGAGACGGGAAATACCGGCATACCGCGTTAGGCGGGCACGTTCCTGCGCGGCCGCCAGTGCTGCAAGCTCATCTACGACCCACTCGAGGTTCCCTTCGTGACTCGCTTCCCAGACCATGACCGTTGCCTGGGCGACGTACCGCTGGTGGGGTGCCAGCTGATAGCCCAGCGATGCCTTGGTCACCGCGACGGCCTCGTCTGCCAGACCTCCCACGCTGAGGACGGACCCAAGGTTCAAGAGGGCGGTCCCCAGAACGTCGGCTACCCCTGATGCATCAACAGCGCGACGGGCATGCGCGTTGGCTCTGGCCCCATCGCCGCGATCAAGCTCAATTCGTGACTGGAGGATCAACGCGACAGCCCGGTTCGGGTCGCCGGCCTCAGGTTGGAGGAACGGCACGACTCGCTCAAACGCGCCAGTAGCAAGGATCAGCTCGATCGCCCCGTCGATCACGGCGCTGGCGAGCCCCGGCTCATCTCCCTGCACGAAGTGCCAGGCCGACAGGTGCCAGTTCGTCGATGAGAGTTTCTGGCCGATGGCACGGTGCAGGTCCCGTACGGCGGCCGCACCGATCTCCTCGGTGAGGCGCGTGACGAGGAACTCGCGGACCAGAGGGTGGAACCGGTGGGGCGACTCTCGATCCGGGCGGGACAGGAGACCGAGGCGCTCGCACTCACGGATGGACTCGGCGAGGTCGTCGGCCGGCCGGTCGTCCACGAGCATCGCGGACTCGACATCGACCGCCATCAGGATCGAGACCCGCGTCAGGAACCAGGCGAGCTCCGGGCGCAGGCCTGCGAGAACCTCCTCGGCGAGGAACTCGTAGAGATCCCCGCTGGAGGCTGACAGGTGGCTGATCAGGGTCCGCGGGTCAGGACCTCCGTCCGCGAGGCTGGCGCGGACGAGGGTGAGGAGGGCCGCCCAGCCGTTGGTACGGACGCAGAGCTCGGCGGCGATGTCGGGCTGGAGCGGGTGCTGGTACGCGTCGCGGAAGAGGCGCTCCGTCTCGTCGGGGTCGAAGCAGAGGGCGTCACCGTTGATGTCGTCCACGCCGCCACGCGCCCGGACCTTGCCCATCGGGAGGCCCGGCGGCACGCGGGACGCGATGACGACCGAGAAGCCCGGAGCGGTCCGATCGAGCAGGGCAGCCACGATGGGATCCGTTTCGGGGCAACCGTCCACGGAGTGGAAGTCGTCGAAGATCAGGGTGAGACCGGTGGCGCTCGCGACGCCGAACCTGGCGAGCTCGCGAGCGATCGAGGCGATCAGCTCGGCGCGCGTTGGGCCGCCCGGGCCGAGGGACTGGAGCAGGGCGAAGGTGTCAGGGCCGAACTCCGGATCCAGCTCCCGCCCAGTGGCCACGAGGTGCCGGATGAAGGTGAGCCAGTCCCGGTCGTCGTTCTCCAGGCGGTACCAGGCGGTGAGGCGCTGCGTGTGGCGGGCCCAGTCTGCGAGGAGGGTTGTCTTGCCGAAGCCCGCTTCAGCGATGACCAGGGCGACGCGGCCGGCCGCGGCGACGTCAAGCCAGCCGTTGAGGCGCTCGCGGGAGAGGATGTCGCTGCGAGGGGGCGGACAGTGGACCTTGACCGGCTGGAATGGGAGCGGGTTGATCATGAACCCGCCCCGACCAGGCCGGAGCGCTGGCGATGCCAGCCCGGGACCGACGGCAACTCGAGCATGACTGGGCTGCGTACCCCTGTCAGGCACGCCGTTTCGGCCTCCCGGATCCGCCGATGCGCCTGGCGCTGACGATACCGAAGCCGGGGCCACTGCTGCACGCTCAATCGCGCGTGCAGCCGCGCTCATGCCGGGCGGCGTGGGGCCGGCCGGACGTTCAGGGGTTGACGAAACCGCCCGGGACAGGTCGGGCGCCTGGGTGATGGGGGGCATGCCCGGCATGGTGCCGGGCGTCACTCATCGCGGACTTATGCGCGACCGGTCCGGCCGGGCATCAGCCCTCGTACTCGAACCCGATCTTGAGCTGGACCTGGTACTCGACGATCTCGCCGTCCTCGATCCGTGCGGTGGACTTCACGACCTCGACGGTCCTGATGTTGCGCACGGTCTTGCTGGCGGTCGCCACGGCCTGCCGGGCCGCGTCGCTCCAAGATCGGGGGCTCGTCCCGACCATCTCCCGGACGATGATCACGCCCACTCCGCTCCTCCTGGTTCCTTGGACGGCCAGCATAGGCCAGCCGGGCCATGCCAGGGTTCGCCGATGACCGATCCGAGCCCCGCCACGCTCGTCGGGCCGCTGGGCGGGCCCCTCGACAGGGGCCGATGCCGATCAGGCCGTGGCGAGCGTGCCCGCACGCACCCTGTCGAAGCAGGAGCTGCAGTAGATCGGGCGGTCATTGCGAGGGGCGAACGGCACCATCGCCTGGCCGCCGCAACCGCTGCAGATGGCGGCGTGGTACTCGCGGGAGCCCGCGGGGCTGGCGGTGCGGGTGTGCTTCGCCGCCTGCCGGCATGCCGGGCAGCGCTGGGGGTCGTTGGTGAGACCCTTGGTGGCGAAGAACTGCTGCTCCCCTGACGAGAACAGGAACGGCTGGGCGCAGTCGCGACAGATGAGCGAACGATCCTGGAACACCGGAGTGGTACCTCCCCATCGACGGCTCGTGAGCGCCGATCCCGGACGCCACACGGGCGTCGCTCGGGGCTTGGCGCGCGGGCTTGGGGCGGATCGGGGGCTCTCTTGCGCGGAGGATTGCGAATTGCGGCGCAGCGCGATAGCGGGTTTGCACGTGTGCCACGGGTTGCGGCGGGGTTTCGGCCGGAAATCGGCGACTTCCGCGGGGAACCAGGACGACGGGCCCGGCGTCGGGTCGCCATGTTGAAGCGATCGCGGCTCAGCGCCGCCCTGTTCCCGCTTGCCGTCTCCATCAGCGCCTTGATGCTCGTGGCAGCCTGTGGCGGCGCCGCCGCGACGCCCGCGGTGACCCCGGCTGCGACGGCCGCGCCAACCGGCGATGACCCGACGCCCGTGGCCGCGACGGCCTCGCCGACCGTGATGGCGGGCATCGTCCATCTCACTGGCCCCACGGATCTCGTTCTGCGCTACGACGTCGCCGGCGGCTTCGTCCCCCCGGAGTTCTTCGCTGCGCACGTGCCGGCCTTCACGCTCTACGGTGACGGCACGGTCGTCTTCGTGGACAACAACACGCCCCTTCCCCAGCGCCAGGACAACATCGGCGTCGCCTCGCCGCTGCGGACCACGAAACTTGCCGAGGCGGACATCCAGGCCCTGCTCGAGTTCGCATTGCGGGACAGCGGCCTGGCACTCGCCAAGACGCAGTACGACAACCAGATGGTGGCCGACGCCCCGTCCACGATCTTCACGGTGAACGCGGAAGGCGACTCCAAGACCGTCTCCGCGTATGCCCTCGGAATGGACGCCGGGCCCGGCACCGTTCCGGCCGACGCGGCCATTCTCAAGGCCCTCGGCGGCCTTGCCGACCGGCTCTCGAACTTCGGCACCACCGTCAGCAGTCAGCCGTACACCCCCGCCGCGTATCGCGCCGTGATCCTGGAGCAGTCCGGCATCACGGGCGTCGTCATCCGCGACTGGCCGTGGATCGATCCGCAGCCGTCGGACTTCGCCACCCCCGCAGACCCCAACGCGCTGCAGCAGGGGACCCACGTCCTGCAGTCTCTTGACCTGTCGGCGCTCGGGATCGATGGCGTGCAGAACGGGATCTACGGCGGCCTCTGGGTCAAGGCGACCGGCGGCAAGGTCTACTCGCTCGTGATCCGGCCGCTCCTCCCCGACGAGAAGGCGTAGCGCCGGAGGCCGCAGCCGTCAGTCAGCGGTCGCGAAGCGTTCCCCGGCGTAGTTCACGAACCGCGTCTGGGCCTTCTTGAACCAGAGGTCGATCTCGCCCGTCGGGCCGTTGCGGTGCTTGGCCAGCTTGAGCTTGATCACCTCGCCCTCGGTGACCTGGTCGTCGGATCCGCGTTCCTTCTCGCGCCACAGGAACATCACGAGGTCCGCGTCCTGCTCGATGGAGCCCGACTCCCGCAGGTCCGAGAGCCGCGGCTCCTTGGACTCCCGCATCTCCGGCTGGCGCGAGAGCTGCGAGAGCGCGATGACCGGCACCTTGAGCTCGCGGGCGAGCGCCTTGAGGCCGCGTGAGATCTCCGCGACCTCCTGGACGCGGTTGGCGTCCTTGGTGGTCGTGGACGACTGCATGAGCTGCAGGTAGTCCACGATCACGAGGTCCAGTCCGGCCTCCGCCTGGAGGCGGCGGGCCTTGGTCCGGAGCTCCATCGTGGTGATGTTGGGCGTGTCGTCGATGTAGATCGGCGCCTCGGAGAGGGTGTTCATCGCCGGTGCGATCCGGGCGAAGTCCAGCTCCTCGAGGAAGCCGGACCGCAGGCGCTGCGAGTCGATGTTGGCGACCGAGGAGAGCAGGCGCAGCACGAGCTGCTCCTTGCTCATCTCGAGGCTGAAGACGCCGACCGCCTTGCGGTCCCGGGCGGCTGCGAACTCAGCGATGTTGAGCGCGAAGCTCGTCTTGCCCACCGACGGGCGGGCCGCGATGATGATCAGGTCGCTCGGCTGGAGGCCGGTGGTGAGCTGGTCCAGGTCCTGGAAGCCGGTCCGGATGCCGGAGATCTCGCCCCGGTGCTCGTGGAGGTAGTCCAGGCGGTCGTAGGCGTCGTGGAGGAGGCTCTTGAGCGGCGAGAAGCCCGCGGACACGCGTCGCTGGCTGACCGCGAACAGCTCCGCCTCGGCCCGGTCGATCGCCTCCGCGATCTCCGCCGGATCCTCGTACCCGATGCCCGCGATCTTGCCGGCGGCCCCGATGAGGTTCCGGAGCACCGCCTTGCGCTCCACGATCCGCGCGTACTGGGCGGCGTGGACCGAGGTGGGCGTCGAGTTGGAGAGGGTGCCCAGGTAGGCGCGACCGCCAACTGCCTCGAGGTCCCCGCCCCGCTCCAGCGATTCCGCGACCGTGACGATGTCGATGGGCTCCCGGCGCTCCGAGAGATCCACCATCACGGCGTAGATCCGGCCATGGGCCTGGCGGTAGAAGTCCTCGGGCTTGAGGAAGTCCGCGACCTCGATCAGTGCGTCGCGGTCGATCAGGATCGAGCCGAGGACGGACTGCTCGGCTTCGATGGATTGGGGCGGGAGGCGGTCGATCATTCGGTCCTGAAGGTGCGCGGCGGCTGTGACATCTCAACTGTCACGGACGCGCCCCCTCGGCGTGAAGGCGCTTATCCCCGACCTGTTGCCGGAACCTGCTCCGGCTGTGGACGGCGTGTGGACGAGGGCTCAGTCCAGCCGGCGGATGACGCCGATGAGCTTGCCCTGGATCTGCACGGACGGATAGAACTGCGGCGCGTAGTCCGCGTTGGCGGGCTGCAGCCGCACGCGGTCCTTCTCCCGGAAGAACCGCTTGAGCGTGACGGTGTTGTCCTCCACGCGGGCGACGACGATGTCCCCGTCCCGGGCCGTGTCCTGGCGGCGGATGACGACGAAGTCACCGTCCGCGATGTGCGCCTCGATCATCGAGTCACCGCGGACGCGGAGCACGTACCCGTCCCCGGCGGCCGGAGCGAAGATGTCCGGCACCGCGAGCGTCTCCGACGCATCCTGGTAGGCCTCGATGGGTCCGCCGGCCGCGATCTCGCCGATCACCGGCAGCACGTACGACTCCGTGGGCACGGACTGCGGCAGGAGCTCCGGGCCGAGCCCGAGCTGGAGGGCGGCCTGCGGCGTCAGCCGGATGGCGCGCGACTGGGACGCACCCCGGTCCAGGAAGCCCTCCCTCTCCAGCGCCTGGAGGTGGTGGTGCACGGCGGACGTGGACGCGAGTCCGACGGCCTTGCCGATCTCCCGGACGGAGGGCGGATACCCGCGGGAGCGGATGGTCGCCGCGATCATCTCCATGATCTTGCGCTTGCGTTCCGCGTCGTGAGCGGTCACGGGCCTTCTCCTTGGTGGTTGCGGCCATCATACAGAACGGACGTTCGATGTCAACCGGGGTGCCGCGCATGCACCCGGAGTCGCCCTCGCGGGGGCGGGCGCATCCCTTCGGGCTACGGAGGCCCCGGTGCTACCATCGCTGGTCCCCGGGCGCCGCAGCGTGCCGGGTGTCCACGTGAGGAGCAGGGTGGCCCGAGCCACGCGGGATCGCCGCGAGAATCGCAAGCAGACGTCGAGGGAGAACCGCCAGCAGCGGATCGGCCTCCGGCGGCTGCTGGGCTATGCCGCCTTCCTGCCGCTGGCCAGCCGGGCGCCGGTCTACGGCCGCCTGTTCTGGGAGCTGATCCGCGACGAGCGGACGCCGGTGGGCCGCAAGGCACTGCTGGCGGCGGCCCTCGGCTACCTTGTGGTTGGACGGGACCTCATCCCCGATGACATCCCAGTCCTCGGGGGCATCGACGACCTCGTGGTCGTGGTCCTGGCGGTCGATCTGTTCCTCGATGGCGTCCCCGAGGACGTCCTCGAGGAGAAGCTCGACGATCTCGGCATCGACAAGCGCGCGTTTGCCGAGGACGTCCTGCGGATCCGGCGCTTCACGCCGGCGCCGCTGCGGCGCATGATGCGCCGTGCGCCGGGCGTGATCTCATTCGCCGGCAATGCGCTGCAATCAAGCGGGATCGGACCGAGGCTCCGATCCTGGATCAACAAGGAGGGCTCTCTCGCGTGAAGGTGATCCTGACCAAGGACGTCCCGAAGCTCGGCAAGAGCGGGGAGATGAAGACGGTCGCGGACGGCTACGCCCAAAACTTCCTCATCCCGCAGAAGGTCGCCGTGTCGGCGTCGGGTGGCGCCTATCGCGCGTACCAGCACGACATCGCGAGCCGCGAGGACAAGCGGCAGCGCGAGCGCGCCGACGCCGAGATCGCCGCGACCCGGATCGGCAGCACCACGCTCACGATGGGCGTGAAGGTCGGTGAGGGCGGCAAGCTCTACGGCTCGATCAACAACCAGGACATCGCGGAGGCCCTCGGCCGCCGCGGCATCATGGTGGACAAGCACAAGATCGAGCTCGATGCCCCCATCAAGTCGCTGGGCACCTACAAGGTGGCGATCAAGGTCTACTCGGGCATGACGCCCGAGGTGACGATCGTCGTCGAGCCCAAGGGCTGACGTCCGGCGGGCCCTGCGCCCGCCCCGCCGCTCCGCGAACGCCCGGTCGGTCCGCCGCCCGGGCGTCTTCGTGCCTGCTTTGCGCGCCCTGTCGTCGGGTGCGCCCGGCCGTCGGGTGCGC